>DPWB01000134.1 GCA_003527885.1 Candidatus Competibacteraceae bacterium | reverse complement strand
GCGTGTCTGTACGCAGCAGCCTTTTTTTTTTTCAAGCAGAAGACGGCATACGAGATCTAGTACGGTCTCGTGGGCTCGGAGATGTGTATAAGAGACAGAATTAATATCAAATTAAATTGTTACATCTCGACCGGCGCCACTATTTGGTCCTGACTTTTTGCGGCTCGATGAAAAATCTTGTTGGCAAAAAAGCATTAAAATTTTATCTCTTTGTTAAATAAACAATTTATATATTTTTATCATCTAAACAAAAATAAAAATAATTTACTGATTTTTAAATATTTTTTTAAAAATAATCAGTGATCAAAAATAATGGCTTGCCCTTGAAGAAAATATTTTTTTGTTAATTAGATACTTGCAAAACATTTTTTTGTTGTGTTTTCATAATGAGGTAATGCTGTATTGCAATATGTTCCTGCCTCAGGCCAACCCGGACTACTGATGGTTGGCTTAGGAACGTCAGGCGACACCGGAAACCGGCAGGCAGGCCAGTAACCGGAGTTGCTTAGGTCGGGTCTGCGGCCGACCGGAGCGATTCGGTCGGCTGCGAGCGATCAAGCCATCGCTCGCGGGAATACGGACCCATCAAGCACTATCAGTTCGTACTGATATGACGGAGGTTATATGGTAGTCGCGGAAATCGCCGAAGAGCGATTTAGCCAAGCCCTGAAATCGGGCTTATTGTGTGCGGTCATGCTGATGCCCGCAGCGGTTTGGGCGGATCAGGTCACCGGGCAAAACGAAAACAAGCAACCTGCCCAGGTCGCCATGGTAACGCCCCCGACGATCGAGGCGCCGGCACCAGCGCCAGCCAGCGCGGCTCCAGCCAACCCAGCCCCGGCAGCTACGGCGCCAGCTATAGATTCCAAGCCCGATCCCACCGGGGTCGAACCCGTCCAACAAAGCAAGCTCACCAACCTATCCCGGCACATTCAAAGCAAGTATGGTATTTCCGAGCAAAAGGCGACCAATATCGTCCGGCAAGCCATCGATAACGGCAGCCGCCACCAACTGGAACCCGAGCTGATCCTGGCCATCATCGCGGTGGAGTCCATGTTCCGGGAACGCGCCGTGAGCCGGGTCGGCGCTCGGGGCCTGATGCAAGTGATGCCGGGGCCACACCGGGAAAAGGTCAAGGAAATCGGAGGTTCCCGCGCGCTGTTCGATCCCGCCAAGAACATTCATACCGGCTCGAAGATTCTGACGATCTATCTCAACAACCATTCCGGCAACCTGCGGCGCGCCTTGCTCAACTACAATGGCAGCCTGGGAACCCGCTCCTCTTATGCGGATCGGGTCATGCGAATCTACCGCGACTTGCAGCGGGCGACAACGACAGGTTAAACAGCACGCCCGCCCGAAGCCTGACGCAGACCACGGCTTAGCGCTGCTTTCCCCTTCTCTCGGCCTGAGAGAAGGGGCTGACTTTTTAGTCCAGCCTCTCCCCCACTCCAAAAAGATCGCGCCTAGCCCTTCATCGGCCGGGCAAGCACAGGCTGCGCATCGCGGGCGGGGTCAGCTTCATCTACTATAGAATGAAGCCTCACTACCCTTCTCATTGCCATGCCGCCACCCAAACCCGATCCCGCTGTCTTGGCCGAGCAGCTTGCAGTCGAACGGCCACCGCCGCCGGTAGATCGCTGGAACCCTCCGCTCAGCGGCGAGATGGACTTACGTATCGCCCGAAATGGCACTTGGTACCATGAAGGGACCGCCTTCCAGCGAGAAGCGTTGGTCCGGCTGTTCGCCTCGATTCTGCGCCGCGATGAGGACGGTCACCACTATCTGGTTACACCGGTGGAAAAGTGGCGCATTCAGGTGGACGATGCCCCCTTCGTGGCCATTCGCGTCGACGCCACCGGCGCCGGTTCTAGCCAAGCGCTGACCTTCACCACCAATGTCGGCGACACCCTCACCGCTGGACCCGAGCATCCCTTGGCCGTCGAGTACCGCGAATCCGGCGGAGAGCCTTCGCCCTACCTGCACGTTCGCGGCCGGTTGCGAGCGTTGTTGAGCCGCGCGGTCTTCGTGGAATTGATCGGGTTGGGCGAGGAACGAAACACGCCGGAAGGCCGCTGTTACGGCGTGTGGAGTCTGGGAGAATTTTTTGTCATGGGCCGGCTGGACGAGGGGTCCTGAGCCGCGAGAGACGCCGCGTGCGCTATTCCTTCTACACTTTAGTGCTACGTTGGATCGTCCTGCTGCCCTCCTATACGCTGGTTTTGTTCATCCGGTCGGTGAAATGGCTCGTCGCGCCGCTCGCTCTGCTGCTGCAACTGCTGATCGGGGTTCCATCGGGCTTGCTGCGGATCAAACTGCCGTTGCGGCCCCGCTTCGCGTCCGTCCGGGAACCGGATTTACCGGACGCGGCCTGGATCGCGCTCACCGATGCCGCCGACACCCTGGCCGCCGCCGGATTCGTCACCCAGGGCGATTTTCGCTGTGACGAACTCACCTGGAAGGGTGTGCTTTGGCTGCGGTTTCTGAAACATCCCGACTTGGGGACCGGCGTTCTGGCCGCGTACGCCGCCATCGACATCCCCGTGCGTCCGGCCAGGCAGTTCGTCGAATTCTCGACCGAATTCCACGACGGGCGACTGCTGGTCACCACCAATCTGGACCTACCCTACAGCTTGCCCGCGCCGGCCTATCTGGCCCGGATCCAGTTGAAGGACATTTGGGAGCCGCGGGCCTTATATGCCTTGCACCGCGATCTCGTGGAACGCTTGCCCCAGGCCGTCGCGCCAAAAACTGAAGGCGCCAGCCGCGACCCCGCAGGCCTGCTGGCCGACCGCTGTGACCGGGAGATCCGGGCGCTCATCGAGCAAGGCTGGCTGCGCCTGGACCCGCGGGGCGAAAGCGCCCGCTTGCGGCCGTGGGCCGCGCTGACCAGCGTCTGGCGGCAAGCGTGGCCTTTGCGGAGTTTATATTTATGGGCCGCCGACCGGCGCTCGCGTCAGCTGCTGGCCAAAAACGGCTTGGACGTGGCAAAGTTCGCTGGCGGCGCGCCGTCGATTGAGGTCTACCGCCAACCGTTGCCGGCGGTCACCCCCGTCGATGGCGCACGCGCCGGGTACGGCTACGTCCGACCGTTAGCCCAACAAACCGACGCGCGCGCGGTCTTGGAAAGCGTCGTGGTGGAATTCGATGGCTCTGCGGTAACCCCTTTCCCCAGAGAGTTCCGTTACTCGTTCAAAAGTCACGCCGATCATGCCCAACGCCGGATCCGTCGGTTTTGCAGTTTCGATATCCTGCTCGATCCGATGGCCGGCACGTTGGCGGTGACCGCTTCGGAACGGGAATGCGAGCGGGCGGCCGATGAAATCGAATGGCGGGAACTCACCGCGACCGCGCCGCTCGCGCCGCTGCGCTTCGATCCTTGGCTGCGCGATCTGGACCGCGTGCTGCCCGCCGCCCAAACGGCCCTCGCGCGCGGCACCAACGGAAAAGAGCTCGCGCCGGACTCGGCTTCGCTGTATCTCGAAGACGGGAGGCCGGTCTGGCAAATCGTGGCGTGGGCGGACGACGATACGCCGCTTTTCGTGATCCTGGATGCCCGTTCGGGCATCGTTGTGAAGCGCTGATAACCTGCAAGGAGTCGACTATGTTGCAAGGCTTTCCCGCATTTGTGGTCGGATTGGCGGTCTTGGCCGCCATTTTGATTTTTCTGGGCGTCAAATCGGTGCCGCAAGGCATGGAATACACGGTGGAGCGTTTTGGCCGTTACATCGAAACCCTCAAGCCAGGCCTGAATTTCATCGTTCCGGTCATGGATCGCATCGGCCACAAAATGAACATGATGGAAACGGTGCTGGATGTCCCCTCGCAGGAGATCATCACCAAAGACAACGCCATCGTCCGCTCGGACGGGGTGGTGTTCTACCAAGTTCTCGATGCCGCAAAAGCGGCCTACGAAGTGAACAATCTGGAATTCGCCATCCTCAACCTGACCATGACCAACCTGCGCACGGTCATGGGCTCCATGGATCTCGACGAGCTGCTGTCCAAGCGCGACGAAATCAACGCCCGGCTGCTGATGGTGGTCGACGAAGCCACCACACCGTGGGGCGTCAAGGTTATCCGCATCGAAATCAAGGACATCGCCCCACCCAAGGATCTGGTCGATTCGATGGCCCGGCAGATGAAGGCGGAACGCGACAAACGCGCGGCGATCCTGGTGGCCGAAGGCGAGCGGCAGGCCGCGATCCTGGCGGCCGAAGGCCAGAAACAGGCGGCGATCCTGGAAGCGGAAGGCCGCAAGGAATCCGCCTATCGCGACGCCGACGCGCGCGAGCGGCTGGCGCAAGCCGAAGCCCGCGCGACCCTGATGCTGTCGGAAGCCATCGCTAAGGGCAACGTGCAAGCGATCAATTATTTCGTGGCGCAAAAATACGTGGACGCCGTGGCCAAGCTGGCGGCCGCGCCCAACCAGAAAGTGCTGCTGATGCCGCTGGATACGTCCGGGTTGATCGGCTCCCTGGCCGGGGTCGCCGAACTGGCCCAGGAAGCGCTCGGCAAAACGGGAGCACGCTCGTGAGCGCGTGGCTGCTGGAACCCGCTTATTGGAACTGGTGGCTGCTGGGCGTGGTGCTGATGGCGGTCGAATCCATCGCGCCGGGGTTCTTTTTTCTGTGGATGGGGGTGGCGGCGCTGCTGGTGGGCCTAGCGCTCAGCGTTTTGCCGGAGATGGCCCTGTCTCTTATACACATCTCCGAGCCCACGAGACCGTACTAGATCTCGTATGCCGTCTTCTGCTTGAAAAAACACAACAGTGTAGAAAGAAAAGAAA
>DPWB01000133.1 GCA_003527885.1 Candidatus Competibacteraceae bacterium | reverse complement strand
ACCTTGCTGAAGATGCGCCGCACCACCCTAGTTGAAAAAATGCGCAAATACAATATCCGGCGCGGCGATATCGACATCGAGGAATGATGTCGGAGCATTGGCGGCCAGCGGCGCGATCCGGTGCGCCAAATAATTGGCATCCCCCCGATCACACAAATAAGATATTGTTATTGAATCGAACTTTAGCAGGGCATGGTTTTTGCTCCCAACGGCTTGTCACTCGCCCTCAGGGCGGCCCAACCCATTAGTGAGCAGGAACCGATGAACTCGATCGAAACGACCCGTCCGCTGACCGACGGCTTGCGCCCACTGGGGGCGTCAGCCGGTGCGACCGCCGTTCCGGCCGGCGCCGATGCCGGCCACTCCGCCGACGATTTCGCCGCGCTGTTCAAATCCATGCTGGGTGATGTCAACGAATCCCAGCAGCACGCCAGCCGGATGGCCGAATCCTTCGATGCCGGCCAGGAGCAGGATCTGGCGGGCGTGATGATCGCCCAGCAGAAAGCCCGGCTGAATTTTCAGGCCACCCTGCAAGCGCGCAACAAGCTGGTTTCCGCCTACCAAGACATCATGAACATGCCGATCTGAGCGCATCGGGCGGCATGATGAGATGAGAGGAACCCACCGTGGCGGACGCTGAAAGCGCGCCGGTCCCCAACCCGCCCGCGCGGATCGACTGGCGTAGGGAATTCGGCAAATTCCGCCGGCCGGGGCCGGCGCAAATCGGCATCCTGGCCGGCGTCGCGGCGCTGCTGGCGCTGCTGGTGGCCGGGGCGCTGTGGCTCAACACCCCGACCTACGACGTGCTGTATCGGGGTCTGGCCGAAGCGGATGCCGGCCAGATCATGGAAGCGCTGCAAAAATCGAACATCCCGTTCAAGGTCGACACCCGCAGCGGCGCGTTGCTGGTCGCGGCCGAACAGGTCCACGAAGCGCGCTTGAAGCTGGCCAGCCAGGGTTTGCCGCGCGGCACGGTCAACGGCCTGGAAGCGCTGGAGCAAAAAAACAGCTTCGGCGTCAGCCAGTTCATGGAAACCGCCCGCTACCAGCACGCGCTGGAAGGCGAGCTGGCCCGCTCGATCATGACCATCGGCTCGGTCGAAGCCGCCCGCATCCATCTGGCTTTTCCCAAGGAAACCGTGTTCGCCCGCCAGCAGCAGCCGCCCACCGCGTCGGTGCTGGTGCGGCTGCACGCCGGCCGGACGCTGGACCCCGGCCAGGTGGCGGCCATCGTCCATCTGATCGCCTCCAGCGTCCCCAAGCTCAGCCCGGACAAGGTGTCGGTGATCGATCAGGCCGGCAATCTGCTGACCCGGCCGGAGCGAGAAGGCGGCAGCGATCTCAATTTGGACCAACTGGAGTACGCCCGCCGGCTGGAAGAGCGCTACGCCCGCCGCATCGAGGACTTGCTCACGCCGGTGTGGGGCGCGGGCCGGGTGCGCGCCCAGGTCTCGCTGGAACTGGATTTCACCACCAGCGAGGAGACCGCCGAACGCTACGAGCCCCGCCAAGAACCGCGGCCGGTGCGCAGCGAGCAGCTGCTGGAAGAGACCAACCCCCGGCCAAATCCGGCGGGCGTGCCCGGCGCGCTGTCCAACCAGCCGCCCGGCGCGGCGACCGTCCCGGAAGTGGCGGGCCAGAACCCGGCGAACGCCAACCAGAACGCGCAGAACCCTCAAAACCCGCAAAATCCGGCCGCGCCGGGGAGCGCTCCCGCACCGACCGCGCAAAATACCGCGGTCGCGCCCAGCCGCAAGGAAGTGACCCGCAACTACGAACTGGACAAGCGCGTCACCCACAGCCGGGGCGTGCCGGGCCGGATCGCGCGGGTTTCGGCGGCGGTGGTGGTGGACGACCGCACCGTCCTGGAAAACGGGCAGCCGGTGCGCAAACCGATCGGCCCGGAAGAAGTGGAGCGCATCACCGCCCTGGTCAAGCAAGCGGTCGGCTTCAACACCGAGCGAGGCGACAGCGTCAACGTGTTGAACGCCGCCTTCGCGCCGGGAATCGAGGAGCCGCCGGCGCCTTGGTGGCAACAGCCCTGGTTCCTGGAACTGGTGAAATGGGGCGTGGTCGGCGTGGTGTCGCTGGCGGTGCTGCTGTTGGTGGTGCGGCCGCTGCTGCGCCGTGCGCTGCCGGCCCCGGCCGAAGTCAAACAGGAGGCGATCGCCCAGGAAACGGCCGCCGGCGCGCTGCCCGCGCCCGAGGAAGGGGTCGAGGGTTTGCTGGAGGATCAGGTCGAAATCAGCGGGGCCTTGGAAAACGGTCGGCCCAAGGCGCTGCTGAACGGTCCGGCCGAACAGCTGGAGAAACGGATGGACCTGGCCCGCGCGCTGGTGACCGAAGATTCCAAGCGCGCGGTACAGGTGATCCGCAACTGGCTGGCCGGTGAGGAAGGGTAAGCGATGGCGGAACTGACGACGGTTTTCAAAGGGGTCGAACGGGCGGCGGTGGTGTTGATGGCGCTGGGCGAAAGTCACGCCGCCGAAATCCTCCGCCATCTGGACCCGCGCGAACTGCACAAGCTCGGCGTCGCCATGGCCAATCTGGCCAACGTCAACCGGGACCAGATCAGCGAAATCGTCCACACCTTCAACGAGGAAGTCCACAACCAGAGCACGCTGACGCTGGACGGCGAAAACTACATTCGCGGGGTGCTGACCCGCGCCTTGGGCCGCGAGAAGGCGCGCGGCATCCTGGAGCACATCTTCGACGGCGAACAGCAGACCGGGGTCGATTCGCTGAAATGGATGGACGCCGGCGCCATCGCCGGCGGCCTGCGCGAGGAACACCCGCAGGTGGTGGCGCTGGTGCTGTCCTCGCTGCGGCCCGAACAGGCCGCCGAGGTCGTCAACCTGCTGCCGTCGCCGCTACGCGACGAGGCGCTGTTGCGGGTGGCGATTCTGGACGAGATTCCGGCGGGCGCGCTGGCCGAATTGAACGAACTGATCGAGAAGCAAGTCATGCGCAACATCAACGCCGCCGCCACCTCGAAGATCGGCGGACCCAAGCGCGCCGCCGAAATCCTCGGCCGGCTGGACGCCGCCATCGAAGGCCAGATTCTCGACAACATCAAGGAAGTGGACGCCGATCTCGGCGGCAAGATCGAAGACCTCATGGTGGTGTTCGAAAACCTGCTCGGGCTCAGCGACCGCGACATTCAGACGCTGCTGCGCGAGATTTCCTCGGACATGCTGCTGGTGGCGCTGCGCGGGGCCGACGAGGCGGTGCGCCAGAAGATCATGGGCAACATGTCCAAGCGCGCCGCCGACCTGCTGCGCGACGATCTGGAAGCCATGCCGCCGGTCAAGCTCAGCGACGTGGAAAACGCCCAAAAGGAAATCATGTCCGCCGCCAAACGGTTGGCGGAAGCCGGCGAGATCACCTTGAGCAGCAAGGGAGACCAGCTTGTCTAAAGTCATCTCCGGCGACCGGCTGACCGCCTACCAGCGCTGGGAGCTGCCCAGCGTGGAGCTGTCGCCCGATCGGGAACCGGTTTCCAGCGCGCCGCCGCCGGTCGGGGAAAGCGGCGACAGCGCCCGTCCGCCGCGTCCCCCGAAACCGCAAAAAATCGGCGCGACGTTGCCGACCTTGGAAGAAATCGAGGCGATCCAGCGCGACGCCCACGAGGAAGGGTTCGCCGCCGGCTACCAGGAAGGCCGCCGGGAAGGTCGCGATCAGGGTTACAAGAAGGGCCAGCAGGAAGGTTACGCGGAAGCCTACCAGCGCGGTTACGCCGAAGGGCTGGCCGGTGGCCGGGAGGATTTGGCGTCACGGGTCCAGCAGCTCGACCAGATCCTGGGGCTGCTCGCCCGGCCTTTGGAGGCGCTCGATGCGGCGGTCGAGGAACAACTGACCTGGATGACCACCGAAATCGCCCGGCGACTGGTCCGGCGGGAGCTGCGGACCTCGCCGGGCGAGATCGTGGCGGTGGTGCGGGAAGCGGTCGGGTTGCTGCCGGTGGCCAGCACCGACGTGCAGGTGCGGCTGCATCCCGACGACGCCAAACTGATTCGCGAGGTGCTCTCGCTGGGCCGCGACGACCAGCCGGTGTGGCGGATCGTCGAGGATCAGACCTTGAGCCGGGGCGGTTGTCTGGTCAATACCGAGCTGTCGCGGATCGACGCGACGCTGGAAAAACGGTTGGGCGCGGTGATCGCGACCGTGTTGGGGGACGAGCGTGAGCACAATGGCAAACGCGCCTGAAGCGGATCGCGGCCGACAGTGGAGCGCGCGGCTGGCCCAGCGCCGGGCGCGGATCGCCGAAACGCCGGGCCTGGTGGTGGAAGGCCAGCTGACCCGGCTGGTGGGCTTGACCCTGGAAGCCGCCGGCTGCGTGGCCCCGGTCGGCGCCCGCTGTCTGGTGGCGAATCCCGACGGCAGCCGGTTCGAGGCCGAGGTGGTCGGTTTTTCCGGCGGCAAACTGTTTCTGATGCCGAGCAGCGACATCCACGGCCTGATGCCGAACGCGCGGGTGGTGCCGACCGGCGGGGTCAGCCAGGTGCCGGTGGGCGACGAGCTGCTGGGCCGGGTGCTGGACGGCTCCGGCCGGTTTTTGGACGGTCTGCCGCCGCCGCCCCGAATCGATTGGGTGTCGCTCGGCGGTGAGCCGATCAACCCGTTGTTGCGCAAGCCGATCCGTGAGCCGCTGGATGTCGGGGTGCGCGCCATCAACGCCTTGTTGTCGGTCGGGCGCGGCCAGCGCATGGGCTTGTTCGCCGGCTCCGGCGTCGGCAAGAGCGTGCTGCTGGGCATGATGACCCGTTTTACCAACGCCGAGGTGGTGGTGGTGGGTCTGATCGGCGAGCGCGGTCGCGAGGTGCAGGAATTCATTCAGGAAATTTTGGGCCCGCAAGGCATGGCCCGCGCGGTGGTGGTGGCCGCGCCGGCCGACGACCCGCCGCTCAAGCGGCTGTACGGCGCGGCCTTGGCGACCCGCATCGCCGAGTATTTCCGCGATTCCGGCCGGCAGGTCCTGCTGCTGATGGATTCGCTGACCCGCTACGCCCAAGCCCAGCGCGAGATCGCCTTGGCCATCGGCGAGCCGCCGGCGACCAAGGGCTACCCGCCGTCGGTGTTCGCCAAGCTGCCGCGTCTGGTGGAGCGGGCCGGCAACGACGCGGTCGGCGGTTCGATCACCGCGTTTTACACGGTGCTGGCCGAGGGTGACGACCAACAGGACCCCATCGCCGACGCCGCCCGCGCCATCCTCGACGGCCACGTGGTGCTGTCGCGGCGGCTGGCCGAATCCGGCCATTACCCGGCCATCGACATCGAGGCCTCGATCAGCCGGGTGATGCCGCAAATCAGCGGCCCCCGCCACCAGCAACTGGCGCGGCGGTTCAAACATATCTTTTCCACCTACGAGCAACACCGCGACCTGATCAACGTCGGGGCCTATGTGGCCGGCAGCGATCCGGCGGTGGATGAGGCGCGGGACTACTACCCGTTGCTCAAGCAGTTTTTGATGCAAAAAACCGACGAACAGGTGACCTTGGCCGACAGCTTGCAAGCCTTGGAGACGGTTTTGCAACCGAAACCCAAGGAAGGGAAAGTGCGTTGAAAAACGGTGGGAAACGCTAAAACCCGATGACGCCGAAACCCCATCCGTTGCAGGCCGCCGTTCGAGTCGCGCAAGCTCGCGAGGAGGAAGCGGCCAAACGGCTGGCGGACGCGCAACAGCGGCTGGCCGAACAGGAAAACACGCTGCCGAAGAGAGATCTTATTGAGGTCTCGGTGGTCGCCGTATCATTTAAAAAACACAATACAC
>DPWB01000271.1:8014-8234 GCA_003527885.1 Candidatus Competibacteraceae bacterium | reverse complement strand
GTGATAACCCACGGCGGGGGAGGCCGAATGCGGGCGGCCGGCATAGCGGAGCTTGAGGCGCGCCGGCAGGTCCCGTTCCAGGTGGTGAAGCGTTTCGAACCAAGCTCCCTGATTTTTGGGTTCTTCCTGACACCAGACCAAATCGGTCAGGTTGGGATAGCGCTCGATCTGAGCGTTATAAAGCACCTGCGGAAACGGATAAAGCTGTTCGATGCGGATG
>DPWB01000271.1:0-7698 GCA_003527885.1 Candidatus Competibacteraceae bacterium | reverse complement strand
TCGATGCGGATGATGGCGACATGCGCCAAATTGCGCTCGCGGCGCGCTTCCAGCAGATCGTAAAAGACCTTGCCGCCGCACGCCACCAGCCGGGTGATCCGCTGCGGATCGTGCGGGTCGGTTTCCGGGATGAGTTCCTGAAAGCTTCCTTCGGTCAGATCCTCCAAGGCGTTCACCGCCAGCCGGTGCCGCAACAGGCTCTTGGGGCTCATCACGATCAGCGGTTTGCGGAAGCCGCGCTTCATCTGCCGGCGCAGCATGTGAAAACATTGGGCCGGGGTCGATGGCACCACGACTTGCATGTTGTTTTCCGCGCACAGTTGCAGGTAACGCTCCAGCCGGGCCGACGAATGTTCGGGCCCCTGGCCTTCGAAACCGTGCGGCAACAACATCACCAGCCCGCACATCCGACCCCATTTGGTCTGTCCCGAGGAGATGAACTGGTCGATGACGACCTGGGCGCCGTTGGCGAAATCGCCGAACTGGGCTTCCCAGATGATCAGGCCGTTCGATTCGGCGGTCGCGTAGCCGTATTCAAACGCCAACACCGCTTCCTCGGACAGGATAGAGTCGATGACCATGAAGTTCGGCTGGCCGGCATAGAGGTTCATCAGCGGCACATAGCTGGTGCCATCCTTCTGGTTGTGCAGCACCGCATGGCGGTGGAAGAAGGTGCCGCGCCCGCAATCCTGGCCGGAAACCCGCACCTGATAGCCTTCCTGGAGCAGCGTGGCGTAGGCCAGATTTTCGGCGAAACCCCAGTCGAGCGGCAACGCGCCGGCCGCCATCTTGCGGCGGTCGTCCATCAGCTTGGCGACGCGGGGGTGCATCTCGAAGCCTTCGGGCAGTTTGAGCAACAGGCCGGACAGCTCGCGGACGGTCTCCAGCGGTACGGCGGTGGGGACCGGCAGGCTCCAGTCCTCGTGAGTGAACGGGGACCAGTCGATCGAATACGGGCCTTTGGCGTGCGGCAACGTGGGGCGGGACACTTGGCGGCCGCCGTCCAGGTCGGCGCGATATTTGGCCTGCATGTCCTGGAATGCGGCCTCGGCGATCACGCCCTCGCCGATCAGTTTCTCGGCGTACAGGGCGGCGGTGGTCTTTCGCGCCCGGATTTTTTTATACATCATCGGCTGGGTGGCCGAGGGCTCGTCGGCCTCGTTGTGGCCCAGCCGGCGGTAGCAGATCATGTCGAGGACCACGTCCTTGTTGAAGGTCATCCGGTATTCCAGCGCCAGCCGGGTCACGAACAGCACCGCCTCGGGATCGTCGCCGTTGACGTGGAAAATCGGCGCTTGCACCATCTTGGCCACGTCGGTGCAGTACAGCGCCGAGCGCGTGTCCAGCGGGTTGCTGGTGGTGAAGCCGATCTGGTTGTTGATGACGATGTGCACGGTGCCGCCGGTGCGGTAGCCGCGCACCTGCGAGAACTGCAAGGTTTCCATGTTGACGCCCTGGCCGGCGAAGGCGGCGTCGCCGTGGATGAGCAGCGGCAGCACCGAGTTGAACGGCGGGGCTTCCGCGCCGGGTTCGCGCCGCCGCTCCATCCGGGCGCGCACCGAGCCTTCGACCACCGGGTTGGCGATTTCCAGATGCGAGGGATTGAAGGCCAGCGCCAGGTGCACCGCGCCGCCCGGCGTTTGTACGTCCGAGGAAAAACCCAGGTGGTACTTCACGTCGCCGGTGCTGCCGACCCGGCGCTTGCCTTCGAACTCGTCGAACAGTTCGCCCGGCGACTTGCCGATGATGTTGACCAGCACGTTCAGCCGGCCGCGATGGGCCATGCCGATGATGATTTCCTGAATTCCCCGCGCGCCGGCCTGCTGGATCAGTTCGTCCATCATCGGGATCAGGCTTTCGCCGCCTTCCAGCGAAAAGCGCTTCTGGCCGACGTAGCGGGTGTGCAGGTAGCGCTCCAGACCCTCGGCGGCCACCAACCAGTGCAGCAGCTCCTTACGCTGGCCGACGGTCAGGTCGAGCCGGGCGCGCTGGCCTTCCAGCCGCTTCTGAATCCAGCGCTTTTCCGCCGTCTCGTTGATGTGCATGTACTCGGAGCCGACCGGGCCGATGTAGGCATCGCGCAGCAGGTCCATGATCTCGCGCAAGGTCCATTGCGAAGGCGCCGCCAGCGAGCCGGTGTTGAACGAGGCTTCCATATCGGCCTCGCTCAAACCGTGGTAGCCGGGGTCGAGTTCCGGCACCGGCGGCCGGTCGCGCAATTTCAGGGGATCGAGGTCGGCGGCTTTGTGCCCGCGGGTCCGGTAGGCGTTGATGATGCGCAACACCGCCGCCTGTTTCTCGGCCGTATGGGGACTGAGCGCCTGCGCCCGGCCCGCGCCGGCTTGCGGTTGCAGCGCCAGACGCGCGAAGGAGTCGCGAATCGGACCGTGAGCGACATCGCGGGTGCCTCGCGTTTGGGCCTCCATGTCGCGGAAATACCGCCGCCAGTTGTTGCTGACCGATTCCGGGTCGGTCAAAAAACTTTCGTAGAGTTCTTCGATAAACGCCGCGTTACCGCCGAACAAAGGCGAACTTTGGCGGAATTGCTCGATGAGAGTGCTCATTCGACTCTTGACTCCTCAATGGTGGCGGATGCCCATACCCGACGGTCATGGGCGCGATCTGTTCCTGAGGCGACTGGAAAGCAGGCGGCTACCCTGGGTGGCCAGCGCCGGGGTCCGGCGGGGACGTTCGTTCGGAAACCCGCGACCTCTGTCCCGCTTCGGCGGCGCGGGGGTCAGGCGGGCCGAAACCTTGGTCCCCGTGCGGGAATCAGGCGCGGATAGCTCGGTTACCTCGATTATAACGACGGCCAGGATGGCGATAAACCCACAGTGCAACCGCTTGGAGCGCCGGCCTTCTCGCCCGTTCCAACAACCGATCTTCCAGAGCTATTGGGAACTTCCCTCACGGGTAAAGTTTCCGGCGGCCGCGCGGCCCGCACGCCGTCCGCCGCGCGCGTTCGAGCCGAGGCGGCCAATAAAGCCTTTCGGCTCCAAAATTTATAATTTTTGCCATCAGAAATCGTCTGCTGTACATTTTCCGAGATGGCGTCTCCGACGTTCGACGCCAGCCGCGTGGCGGACGGATTTCCGGCTGGCTCCGCCACTGAGGTTTGTTCCATTTTGGAGGGAATCGCAATGGCCGCCACCCATCCCCTCGCTCAGGAAACGCCTGCACCGTATCAGGCCGCTGAAGGCGAACCCTACATGAGCGAGGCTCAGTTGGCTCACTTCCGCAAGCTCCTGATGGACTGGAAAGAAAGCCTGCTTCACGAAGTGGATCGCACCGTCAACCACATGCAGGACGAATCCGCCACCTTCCCCGACCCCAACGACCGCGCCACCCAGGAAGAAGAATTCAGTCTGGAGCTGCGCACCCGCGACCGCGAACGCAAGCTCATCAAGAAAATCAACGAGGCGATGGCCCAGATCGAGAGCGGAGATTACGGGTACTGCGAAGCCTGCGGCGTGGAGATCGGCTTGCCGCGCATGTTGGCCCGACCGACCGCCAACTTATGCATCGATTGCAAGATGCTGGAAGAAATTCGCGAAAAACAAGGAAATTGACCGCCCATTCGGCCGATGCGCCAGCCGGCGGATCCGACCACGCTCCGAGCGCGGCGTTCATGCCAGGCTCCGCGTCGCCCCCGCGCGGCCGCTTCGCGCCTTCGCCGACCGGCCCCTTGCATTTTGGCTCGCTGGTCGCCGCGCTGGGCAGTTTTCTGGAAGCCCGCCAACAAGGCGGCGAATGGTGGGTCCGCATCGAGGACGTGGATACGCAGCGCGCCCGGACCGGCGCGGCCGAAGCGATCTTGCGGGCGCTGGACCGGTATCACTTGCACTGGGATGGTTCCGTACTCTACCAAAGCCGCCGGACGGACGCCTATCAAACCGCCCTGGAGCGACTGTTCGATGCCGGTTTGGCCTACCCGTGCACGTGCAGCCGGCGGGAACTGGCGAACCACCCGCGCGCCCGCGATGGCAGCCCGGTCTATCCGGGCCGTTGTCGCGCCGGCCTCGGCCACGCCGACCGCCCGTTCGCCATCCGGCTGCGGGTCACCGACACCCCGCTGATCTTCCGTGATGCCGTGCAAGGCGACTACCGTCAGCGCCTGGCGGACGACGTGGGCGATTTCACGATCCGGCGCGCCGATGGCCTGTTCGCCTACCAGTTGGCCGTGGTGGTGGACGATGCCGCCCAAGGCGTCACCCAAGTGGTGCGCGGCCGCGACTTGCTGGACTCGACGCCCCGGCAGATCTACTTGCAACAGGTGCTGGGCCTGCCGACGCCGCGTTACGCTCACCTGCCGGTCGCGACCGACCGACGCGGCCGCAAGCTGAGCAAGCAAACCGGCGCGACCCCGCTCGACCCGCTCGACCCATCGCCCCTGTTGTGGGCCGCTCTCGACTTTCTCGGACAGTCGCCGCCGCCCGCTTTGCGGCGGGAACCACCGGCGACGATTCTGGCCTGGGCGCTCGAACATTGGCGCTTGGCGACGGTGCCGACCACCCCCTCTCGCCGCTGCTTGGACGCCGCCGTGGCGCGCCACGCGCCATCCGGCCACCAGGAATCGGATCGTCGAGCTATAGACAAGGCCGAGGACGTGGTCTAGAAAATAAAGACCACCAGCGGCGAACGCAGCGCATCGTCGCCCGCCTCGCATCAATTCCTTATAAACCTTCACCAAAGGAGAGCTGCGGTAATGTCCGATGTCAAGGTCTACCCCGTACCCGCCGAAGTCGCTTCTCACGCTTGGATCAACAGCGACCAGTATGCCACGATGTACAAGCGCTCGGTCGACGATCCCGAAGGCTTCTGGGCCGAGCAGGCCGATCAATTGCTTTCCTGGTCCAAGCGTTGGGACAAGGTGCTGGATTGGGATTTCACCAAGGGCCACATCCGCTGGTTCGACGGCGCCAAGCTGAACGTCAGCGAAAACTGCCTGGACCGGCACTTGGCCACCCGCGGCGATCAGGTCGCGATCATCTGGGAAGGCGACAACCCGGCCGAAGATAAGAAAATCACCTACCGGCAATTGCATCAGGATGTCTGCAAGTTCGCCAACGCCCTGAAAGGCCTGGGCGTCAAGAAAGGCGACCGGGTTTGCATCTACATGCCGATGATCCCCGAAACCGCCGTCGCCATGCTGGCTTGTACCCGCATCGGCGCGGTCCATTCCATCGTGTTCGGCGGCTTCTCGCCAGATTCCCTGAAAGACCGCATCATCGACGCCGAATGCAACGTGGTCATCACTTCCGACGAAGGCCTGCGCGGCGGCCGCAAGGTGCCGATGAAGGCCAACGCCGACAAAGCCCTGCAAAGCACGCCGAGCGTCAAGAAAATGGTGGTGGTCAAGCGCACCGGCGGCAACGTCGCCTGGGACAACGACCGCGACGTGTGGTATCACGATGTCATGGCCAAGGCCAGCGCCGACTGCCCGCCCGAACAGGTCGAGGCCGAACACCCGCTGTTCATCCTCTACACCTCCGGCTCGACCGGCAAGCCCAAGGGCGTGCTGCACACCACCGGCGGCTATCTGCTGCACGCGGCGATCACCCACAAGTACATCTTCGACTATCACGACGGCGACATCTACTGGTGCACCGCCGACGTGGGCTGGGTGACCGGTCACACCTACATCGTCTACGGCCCGCTGGCCAACGGCGCCACCTCGATCATGTTCGAGGGCATCCCCACCTACCCGAACGTCAGCCGGTTTTGGGAAGTGGTCGACAAGCACCAGGTCAACATCTTCTACACCGCGCCGACCGCGATCCGCTCGCTGATGCGCGAGGGCGAGGAGCCGGTCAAACGCACCTCGCGCAAGAGCCTGCGGCTGCTGGGTTCGGTGGGCGAGCCGATCAACCCCGAAGCCTGGGAATGGTATTACAACAACGTCGGCGAAGGCCGTTGTCCGATCGTGGACACCTGGTGGCAGACCGAGACCGGCGGCATCCTGATCACCCCGCTGCCCGGAGCCACCCCGTTGAAGCCCGGCTCCGCCACCCGGCCGTTTTTCGGCGTGTGTCCGGCGCTGGTGGACGCCGAGGGGCAATTCCTGGAAGGCGCGACCGACGGCAACCTGGTCATCACCCGCCCCTGGCCGGGCATCATGCGCACCGTCTACGGCGATCACCCGCGCTTCATCGAGACCTATTTCTCGATGTACAAGGGCCTCTACTTCACCGGCGACGGGGCGCGACGCGACGAGGACGGCTATTACTGGATCACCGGCCGCGTGGACGACGTGATCAACGTCTCCGGCCACCGCATGGGCACCGCCGAGGTCGAATCGGCGCTGGTGTTGCACCCGGCGGTCGCCGAGGCGGCGGTGGTCGGCTACCCGCACGATCTCAAGGGCCAGGGCATCTACGCTTACGTCACCTTGAAAGTCGGCGTCGAGCCGACCGAGGAACTGCGCAAGGAACTGATCGCCCACGTGCGCAAGGAAATCGGCCCGATCGCCTCGCCGGACGTGCTGCAATGGGCCCCCGGCCTGCCCAAGACCCGCTCCGGCAAGATCATGCGCCGCATCCTGCGCAAGATCGCCGCCAACGAAGTCGACCAGTTGGGCGATACTTCGACCCTGGCCGATCCGAACGTGGTGACCGATCTGGTCGACAACCGGGCCGTGAAGTAGCGCGAGCGCTTATAATCATAACGATGCGGTAATCTTGACCCGGCCTTCACCCCCGAGAAGGCCGGGTTTTTATTGGTTTTCGCGGGACTGGCGCACGCCGGTTTCATCGATCCAGGCGCTCACCAGCCGCGCCGGCGTCACCTCGAAATAGACGTTTCTGACCGTCACCTCCGGCCAGAGCGGTACGCCCAGCTCGGTGGCCGCCATCTCCTCCAACACCCATGGAGGATCGCTCGCCGCGCGCCGTTTGAAACTCTCGCAACAGACGTAAAACGGCACGCCCCGCTCCCGCGCCGCCAGCGCCAACAAATAAGTTCCCGCTTTGTTGAGAACCGCACCGTCCGCCAGCACGCTGTCCGCTCCGACCAACACCGCAGCAGCCTCCGCGACAAACAGGCCCATTTGCGCGTCGGTGACATACACCGTCGGCACCCGCCAGGCCGAGAGCTGTTCCGCCAGCCGCCGCCCCTCCTCCAGCGGTCGCGATTCGGTCACGATCATCCGTAACTCTCGATCTTTGAGCAGCCGGCAGGTTTCCAGCACGGTGGAACTGAAGCTGTGGGTCATGATGGGCCGTCCGCTCCCCAGCAAGCGGGCGGCGTGGGCGGCACAGTCGGCGACAGCCCGTCGCGAGCGTTCGATCAACCCTTCCGCCCGCCCGGCGGCCGAGCGACGGGCTACCGGCAAATTCGAACGGGCGTCGACCGCCAGACCTTCGTTCCAGCGTCGTAGCAGGTTACCGACCGGCGTCATGCTGGGCCGGGTTTCGGCCAAGTCAGCGGACAGTTGCAACAGTCGTTTCTGCCATTCCGCCACGCTTTCGGCCGGCAGTTCGCGGGCCGCTTGCGCCAAAACCGCCAAGCAGCCACGCGCCAGCTCGCTGGCCCCCCGAACCCGGTCCTCGCGAATTTCCGTGATTTTTTGGTTGAATTCTGCTGGACTCATTGCTCAAAATTCCAACATAGGCTTAAAAATAACCTTGGCGCCGATCAGCCCGCGCCCTTTGTCAGCCAGGAGACCCCGCCATGAGCGACGTTGATCCCATCATCGGCAAC
>DPWB01000333.1 GCA_003527885.1 Candidatus Competibacteraceae bacterium | reverse complement strand
TTGGCGACGCGCACGGCAACACCGTCTATCTGTTCGAGCGCGATTGCTCGGTGCAACGCCGGCACCAGAAGGTGTTGGAAGAAGCCCCGGCCCCCGGCATGACGCCCGAGCGCCGCGCGGCGCTGGGCAACGCGGCGCTGGCGGCGGCGCGGGCCGTCGGCTACGTCAACGCCGGCACGGTGGAATTCATCGTCAGCCCGGACGGCGCGTTCTACTTCATGGAGATGAACACCCGGCTCCAGGTCGAGCACCCGATCACCGAAATGATTACCGGTCTCGATCTGGTCGAATGGCAATTGCGGGTCGCCGCCGGGGAACCGCTGCCGCTGTCGCAAAAACAGCTACAGATTCACGGCCACGCGCTGGAAGCCCGCGTTTACGCCGAAGACCCGGCCAAAGGGTTTTTGCCCTCGACCGGCACGCTGGTGCATCTCGCGCCGCCGGAGGAAAACCTCCACGTCCGGGTGGACACCGGGGTCGAGGAAGGCGACGAGATCGGCCCGTTCTACGATCCGATGATCGCCAAGCTGATCGTCTGGGACGCCAACCGGGAACAGGCCTTGGCGCGGATGCTGCGGGCGCTGGCCCAATACCGGGTCGTCGGCGTCGCCAACAACATCGATTTTCTGTCGCGGCTGGTGGCCTCGCCGGCCTTTTCGCGGGCCGATCTGGACACCGGCCTGATCGAGCGCGAGCGCGAGTTTCTGTTTGCCGGCAGCGCCGCCATTCCCCGCGATGTGTTCCTGGTGGCCGCGCTGGCCACCTTGTTGCGCGAGGGCGCGCGGGCCGGCGCGGAAGCCGCCGCCCACAGCGACCCGCTGTCGCCCTGGCACGCGCGCGACAGTTGGCGGCTCAATTCCCGCGCCGAGCGCCGCTTGCTGTTCCGGGCGGGCGAGAACGAGAAATCGGTGCGGGTGCGCTACGCGGAAGGCGGCTATGCCCTTGAATGCGACGGCCAGGAAACCCGCGTGCGGGGCGAACTGGGGCCGGACGATAGCTTGCGGGTGGAACTGGGCGGCTTGCGGTTCAACGCCACGGTGGTGGTCGCCGGGGAGCGGCGTTACGTGTTTCTGCACGGGCGCGCCTGGCCGCTGGCGCGGGTCGATCCGCTCTATCACGGCGGCGAAGGCGGCGGCCCCGAAGGCGGTCTGCTGGCGCCGATGCCCGGCAACGTCATCGCGCTGATCGCGCAGGCGGGGGCCAAGGTCGAGAAGGGCGCGCCCCTGCTGATTTTGGAAGCCATGAAGATGGAGCACACCATCACCGCGCCGGTGGCCGGCACGGTGAAAGCGTTCCGTTTCGCGGTCGGCGACCAGGTCGGCGACGGCGCGGAACTGGTCGAATTCGAAGCCGGGAAAGCCTGAAACGACAGCGGTCGAACCCCTACGAGCCGGGAACAGATGAGCCTGCCCGCCACAGTCAAAATCGTCGAAGTCGGTCCCCGCGACGGGTTGCAAAACGAGCCGACGCCGGTCGCCGCCGCCACCAAGGTCGAGCTGATCGCCCGGCTGGGCCAAGCCGGCCTCAAGACCATCGAGGCAACCGCCTTCGTCTCGCCCAAATGGGTGCCGCAGATGGCCGACCACGCGGCGGTCTTGGGCGCGATCGAGCGGCGGCCCGACGTTGCGTACCCCGTGCTCACCCCCAACCTGCAAGGCTTTGAAGCCGCGCTGGCGGCGGGCGCGCGGGAGGTGGCGATTTTCGGCGCGGCCTCGGAATCCTTTTCGCGACGCAACATCAATTGCGGCATCGCCGACTCGCTGGCCCGGTTCGAGCCGGTGGTGGCGGCGGCGCAACGGGCCGGGGTGCGGGTGCGCGGCTACGTCTCCTGCGCGCTCGGCTGCCCCTACGAGGGCCGCATCCGGCCGGCGGCGGTCGCCCGCGTGGCCGGCGCTCTGTTCGAGCTGGGCTGTTACCAGATCAGCTTGGGCGACACCATCGGGGTCGGCACCCCGGAAGCCGCCAAGCGCTTGATCGAAACGGTGAGCGCCCGCGTTCCCGTCGACCGCTTGGCCGGCCACTATCACGACACCTACGGCATGGCCATCGCCAACATCTACGCTTCGCTGCAATGCGGCGTGAGCGTGTTCGACGCTTCCATCGCCGGGTTGGGCGGCTGCCCCTACGCCAAGGGCGCGTCCGGCAACGTCGCCACCGAGGATGTGCTCTATCTGCTGGGCGGCCTGGGCATCGAAACCGGCGTCGACCCCGACAGCTTGCTCGATTGTGCTCTATGGATCAGCGCGGCGCTGGGCCGGAGGCCGACCTCGAAGGTCGCTTTGGCCAAAGCCGGTTCCCGCCTCAAAGCCCACTGATTCAACCCAACCCGCTCTGGAAAATGCCGCGATGACTCATGACCCGCGCCCCGACCGTCCGCTATGGGTTCCCGATCCGACCTGGAGTTCCGCGACGCGGATGGCCGCGTTTGCCGCCTACGCCCGAACGGTTTCCGGCAAGGCGCTCCCCGCCTACGCCGATTTACATGCGTGGTCGGTCGAGCAACCTGAAACATTCTGGGCCGCGGTTTGGGACTTTTGCGGCGTGCTGGGCGAGCGCGGCGCGGGACCGGTGTTGGTCGGTGCCGCCAAGATGCCCGGCGCAACATGGTTTCCCGACGCCCGGCTCAACTTCGCCCAGAATTTGCTGCGGGACTGCGACAACCCTGAAGCCTTGGTGTTCTGGGGTGAAAACAAGGTCAAGCGCTCGGTCTCTCGGGCCGAATTGCGCCAGCGGGTCGCCCAATTCGCCGCCGCGTTGCGACAGGCGGGCGTCGGCCCCGGCGACCGGGTGGCCGCTTACCTGCCCAACCTGCCGGAAACGCTGGTGGCGATGCTCGCCGCCGCCGGCATCGGCGCGGTGTTCACCAGCGCCTCGCCGGATTTTGGCGTCCAGGGCGTGCTCGACCGCTTCGGCCAGACCGAACCCAAGGTGCTGGTCGCCTCCGACGGTTACTGGTACAACGGCAAAGCGATCGGTCTCCAGCCCAAGCTGGCCGAACTCGCCCCCAAGCTCCCCAGCGTCCGGCAACTGGTCCTGGTCCCCTACCTCGGAGATGAAACGGAGGCGCTGGCGAGCGCGCTGCCCAACGCGGTTTCCTACGCCCACTTCATCGCACCCCACGCCACGGCCCGGCTCGAATGGACACCGTTTCCCTTCGATCAGCCGCTGTACATCATGTATTCCTCGGGGACGACCGGCATCCCCAAATGCATCGTGCACGGCGCGGGCGGGACGCTGCTGCAACACCTGAAGGAGCACCAGCTTCACACCGATGTTTGCAACAGCGACCGCCTGTTCTACTTCACCACCTGCGGCTGGATGATGTGGAACTGGCTGGCGACCGGGCTGGCCTCCGGCGCCACGCTGCTGCTGTACGACGGTAGCCCCTTCGTCGATGGCGGCCGGATTCTGTGGGACTACGCCCAGACCGAACGGATGAGCCACTTCGGCACCTCGGCCAAATACCTCGACGCCCTGATTAAAACCGGCCTCACGCCTAAAGAGGAGTACGACCTGAGCGCGCTGCGGGTCATGACCTCGACCGGCAGCCCGCTGGTTCCCGAACGCTTCGACGACGTGTACGCGCGCATCAAGGCAGACCTTCAGCTGTCCTCGATTTCCGGCGGCACCGACTTGCTGTCCTGTTTCGTGTTGGGCAATCCCACCCTGCCGGTGTGGCGCGGCGAGATCCAGTGCAAGGGCCTGGGCCTCGCGGTCGAGGTGTGGGACGAAGACGGCCGTCCGGTTCGGGGCGAGAAGGGCGAACTGGTCTGCACCCGGCCGTTCCCCTGTATGCCGGTCGGTTTCTGGAACGATCCCGAGGGCGCAAAATACCGCGCCGCCTATTTCGAGCGCTTCCCCGGCGTCTGGCATCACGGCGATTTTTGCGAGATCACCGCCCATGACGGCCTGATCATCCACGGTCGCTCCGACGCCACCCTCAATCCGGGTGGGGTGCGCATCGGCACCGCCGAGATCTACCGACAAGTGGAAAAACTGCCGGAGGTGCTGGAAGCCCTCGTCATCGGGCAGGACTGGGAAGACGATGTCCGGGTGGTGCTGTTCGTCAAGCTTCAGGATGGTCTGGAATTGAACGGAGAGCTGATCGACCGGATCAAGCGGACGATCCGCGACGGCGCCACCCCGCGCCACGTGCCGGCCAAGGTGCTGCAAGTGACCGACATCCCCCGCACCAAGAGCGGCAAGATCGTCGAACTGGCGGTGCGCCACATCGTCCACGGCCGGCCGGTCAAGAATATCGAAGCCTTGGCCAATCCCGAAGCGCTGGCTTTATTTAAAGACCGCGACGAGCTGCGCGGCTAACGGCGCAGCACGGCGTTCACGCCGCATCGTCCAGAATCCGCTGAAGGGTGCGCTCCACGTCGGCAGCGGTGGCTTCGATGTCGGGCGCGGTCTCGAAACCGGACAAGAGGGTAGTGGGTGCAATCGTGCCCATCCGGGTCTGGCCGGCGCTTTCGAACACCGTGATGCGACAGGGCAGCGCGAGGCTGATCGTGAGGTTGTGGGTCAATATCTGCGCCGCAAGTTTGGCGTTGCAGACATCCAGCACCGTACAACGCGCGGCGATGGGATGACCCTTGGAAGCCAGCGTTTCGCTGAGCGGAAATTGGTGCAGGACGCTGAAGCCGTGGCGCGCGACGCTCTGCACCAGGTCGGTTACGGCTCGATCGAAGGATTTGGTGGAATCGACGATGATATTCATGGGATCTCCGGTGAGAGGCTGGCTTTCATGGGCTGGAACAACCGGCGTCGCCGCCAGAACCGGCCGCCATGTCCGAAACCTTTTGACGACGAGTAAGACCGCGGGTCCGAGGAAATTGCGCGGCGGTCGGACCCTTCATCCGGCGCTGGAGCCGCTTCGGTGAGAAACACCACCCCGGTTGCCAGCCTGCGGCGCGCTGCGACAAGGCACCAAGGGGATTGGGTGCTAATGCTGCAACTTTTCCTCGGCGAACAGCGCCGCGCCGACCATGCCGGCTTGATTGAGGAAGCGGGCGGGAACAACGGCGGTCTGCGTGGTTAGGCACGGCGCGAACTTGTCCAGCTTTTTACTGGCGCCGCCGCCGAGGACGATCAAATCGGGCCAAAACAGCTTTTCCATGGTGGTCAGATAGCGGTTGAAACGATCTCCCCAGTCTTTCCATTTGAGCTTGCAGGCGTCGCGAACCGCCTCGGATGCGTAGCGTTCGGCTTCCAGGCCGTTGTCGAGCACGATATGGCCAAGCTCGGTGTTCGGCAGCAAATGACCGTCGCTGAACAGCGCCGTTCCAAGGCCGGTGCCAATCGTGACGACGAGCACCACCCCAGCGATATCCTTGCCGGCGCCGAAGCGCATCTCGGCCAACCCGGCCACATCGGCGTCGTTGGCGACATGAACCGGGCAACCGGTCTCACCCGAGAAAAAATCGGCCACCGGCAAGCCGATAAAGGAGGGGTCGATGTTGGCCGCCGTGCGGGCGACGCCGCGCTGGATGGCGGCGGGAAACCCGATGCCGATAGGACCGGACCAGCGGTGCTGCCCGACGAGCGCTCGGATCGTGGTGGCGATGGCGTCGGGTGTTGCGGGGTTGGGCGAAGCGAGACGAAGGCGTTCGCTCGCCAGCTCCCCGGTCACCGTTTCGATAACGGCCCCCTTGATCCCCGTGCCGCCGACATCGATGCCCAGAATTTTCATGTCATGTCCCTTGTTGCCGTTTTCGCTTTTATAAATTTTATCATTTGTTTGGCAAATGATTTCTCCCTTGGAGACTACGGTCTTTCAAACCGAAAGCCAACGCGCAAGTTCAACCGCTCTTTCGATGACCCTTTCCAGCTTCAAAACGGGGTGTCGGCCCCGCGAAACAGCGAGCGCATGGCCTGCACCCAACGCCGCGCCGCCCGCCAAAGCGGCAAGGCGCGCACGTAGCTATAAAGCCGTTCCTTAATGGCCAACACCCCGTCGTGCGATCTCCGAAACCAACTCAAAGCCAGCAAGCTCGGCTTGCACAACACAAAAATACGGGTGACGAAGGCAGTGCCAATCACCTTGGCGATCAAAATGACCAGCAACCCCAGTACGGCCTGTCCTCGAACGATGAACCATAACGCGGCCAGCTTGACCGGAAGCAACAGCAGGATCGGCAGCAAAAAAATGGCCATCGCCGGATAGGGGGGCAACCGCGCGATGGCGGCTTCCAGCGCCCGAACCGCCGGCAATCGCCCAACGGCCGCCATCAACCGCTGCAAGTGCTCCCAAAGCCATTCTTCCAGGAACATCAACGACGCCCCCAGCACGATCAAGGGCGGCGAGAATACTCGTTTCAAGAAGGGTTTCACGGGAGGGCTGACTCGGGTTGAGAGACGCTGAAGGCTTGGTGGCCGCAAGCGCCGGATCGGTTCCCTGACCGAAGCCACCGGACATCAATCCGCTTCCCACCGTCAACGGAAAACCGGTCGTTTGGTGCCTTGCCCGGAAAAGTTGTCATAATGGGCCACTTTCCAATCATCCGGGGGCTGGCTTGATGAAACGGGTCGCGATTCCGTTGCTCTTAGTGCTGGCCGCCTGTCAGGCGTTGGATGGAAGCGGTAACCGCGCTTTCAACATCCCGCCCGGCACGCTTCTGGACTTGCATCGAGACATCGGGATCCCGTCCGATCAGGCGGGCGCTTTCATCCGAGGCACCCGCATCGGCAACCGCTATCGTTACGACGCGGTCTGTCGGCTGGAAGTGCGGACGGTCGCCGCCGCGCCGCGCACGGTGCGAGCGGATCGCTTCACCGTCGAGCGGGTCAACCGCCTGTCGGAACGGTTCTCCGTGCGGGCCGACAGGCTCCGGCACGCGCGTTTCAGCCGCTTCGATGACGACGGTCCCCACCTGCTCACTTTCACGACCTATCTCGACCTGCATTCGGACCGACAGCCCGAGGTATTCCGGTTGGGATGCAGCCACCTACAAGCCAGCGACCGGAACCCGCGCCACCTGACCGCGGACGAAATCCGCACCACCCTGGCGCCGATCATGACGCTTTATTGAGCCGCTGGCTTAACGGCGGCCCTACCGCCCGCTTCCAAATAAGCTGCATCCCCAAGCGCAGCCGACTTTTTCCGACCGACCAAAAATCATCGCCGCACCGGTAAAACTCGCAAATACTCGCCTTCGAAAACCAACAAACCCGTTCCACCAGCTCATCCAATCCACTCCAGCGAAGCTGCGACCGAATCCGCGCGTGATGCAACACCGCTCTAGCGGCCCCCGGAATGCCCTCGGGCAGGGGATTGCCCAGCAAACGCTGAGCCAGGTAAAGCGAGCCGGACAAAACCTTGCCTTGGCCGCTGCGGCCCAGCATCTGCGCTAAACCTTTCCAGTCAATGGCATTGCCATGAACGGCCTGCATGGCGGCCAGCTCATGCAGCGAGCGCAACGCCGGCGCGCCGCGCGCATAGGTTCCATTGATCAGGCCGGAATGCAGCAGATTGTGCAAAACCCGATGGGACGGCGAAGGTGCTTTCATGGCGACGCCAAATGGGTTGACCACCGGTTCGGCCTCCGCCCAGACCAGCGCGGTCGGCAAGATGCGGGCCGCGCTCTCGGGCAGTGCCTCTCGGTGGATTTCCACTGTGCCGTAATAATTTGGCCGATAAAGCGGCCTGAGATGGTGGTGGCGGGCGTAGTCGACGGTGACGTTGAACTTATCATCGATCGGCTGATAGCCCGCGGCGCACAGCGCCTCCCAACACGCCTGCGCCGATTGCGCCGGCACCAGGATATCGAGATCCGCCATCACCCTGGCGCCCGGATCGTCGAAGGTCGCCAGGAACAAAGAAACCGCACCTTTCAGCAGCACCGGCTCGATACCGACAGCGTTAAACTGGCGGACGATTTCAACGGCTTGATCTTTAAAAGCCTTGTTCTTGAAGGTATTCAGGAGATGTTGTTTGAAAAGCGTTCCGCGCGCTTTGGCGGGGAGCAATGCGGCAAGCGCTCTTTTGCTGAGCGCCGCCCAAAGCGCGGGAGCGATATTCTGGCGGTCCGCCATAGCGATGATCAGGTCCCAGTCCAGAGACCCGGCAGCCATCGACGACCGTAAAATTCTGTCGGTGTCGGGATCGTCCCGGACGCTGAGACAACCCGCGATAAAGTCGAAAGCCAGCAAGCGCGGGCTCATGAAAAAGCTACCCGCTTTGCCGCGGACAGCGGTTTCCGCTGATCGTAATAAGAGGCTTGCTGGCGATAGAGTTGGGCGTACAAGCCGTCGAGCGCCACCAGTTCGTCATGGTCCCCTTCTTCGACCACCCGCCCCCCATCGAGCACGTAGATGCGATCCGCCAGACGCACCGTCGAGAAGCGGTGGCTGATCATCAACGCCGCACGGCCTTGCGCCATTTCCCGGAATTTCTCGAAAAACTTGAATTCCGAAGCGGCATCGAGCGAACTGGTCGGCTCATCGAGCAGGATCAGTTGCGAATCGCGGACAAACGCGCGGGCGAGCGCCAGTTTTTGCCATTGGCCGATACTCAGTTCCGCGCCGTCGGCGAAGGTCCGGCTCATGACGGTATCGTAGCCTTGAGGAAGCCGGGTCAAGGTCTCGTGGATGCCCGCCCAGCGCGCCGCCTGAACGATCGCCGGATCGCCGGGCGGAAGTTCCGGCCGCCCCAGCACGATGTTGTCGCGCGCGCTGATGTGATAGCGCCCGAAATCCTGATAAACCACGCTGATCTCCCCGCGCAAATCCCGCGTTGCGAACTCGCGCAGATCGTGACCCTCCACCGTGATCCGGCCGCTGTCGGGATCGTAAAGGCGGCACAGCAACTTGGTCAGCGTCGTCTTGCCGGACCCGTTGCGCCCGACCAGCGCCACGATCTCGCCCGGACGCACGGTGAGACCGACGTTATCGAGGATCGGTCGGTCGGTGCCGGGATAGCGAAAACTCACCGCCTCGACCCGCAGCCCCGACCGCCACGGCCTCGGCATCGGCCGGGGCTGCGAGGGCTCCTCAACGCGCTGGGGAACGTCGAGAAATTCGTAAAAAGTCGATAAAAACAAATTGTTTTCGTACAGCGCCGCCAACCCGCTCAGCGTGGGCCGCAGCGAACCGATGGCCACCTGAAAAGCCCCGAAGTACAGCGCCACCTCTCCGAGCGTGATGGATTTTTGCAGGGCCGCATACGCGATGAACGCGAGCGCGCCAAAGCCGGCCAGCGCCGCCGTGGACTCGGTGATGAACTGCCGGCGATAGCCCTGGCGAGAAATCCGCTGCAAATCTCCGCGAATCTTGGTCCTGAGCGCGGTGAAGCGCCCCACCAACAACGGCCCGAAACCGAACGCCCGCACTTCCTTGGCATCCGCCGCCGTGGTGAGCACTTGATTGAAGTAGCCGCTCAAGCGCTCGCTCGCCGCTTTTTCGCCAAACAGTTGATACAGCGCGTCCGCGTACTTGATGCGGTAGACGAGCACGGGGATGGCGGCGGCAAACAGCGCCAACACCACATAGCCGTTGAAGGCGAACAAGAATAGCAGCGCTCCCGCCAGCGTCAGGCCGTTCAACGCCAGCGAGCTCAACTCGGAAATGATCCGCAACGGGCGGGATGGCGCCTCGCGCTGGGCGCGGTGCAGTTTGTCGTAATACCGGGGGTGCTCGTAGTAGGCCAGATCCATATCGATGGATTTCGCTTGAACGAGCCGCTGCATGTGATCGGCGACCAGATGGGACTGGATATCGTTGGCGTAGCCGAGAACCGCCGTGGCCAGACTGCCGACGACCGCCAACCCGAAGGCGGTGACCAGTAAATACAGCAATGCCGTAAAGCCAGGCTCGCCCGAGGAAAAGCCATCCGGCGCGGTCAGAGAATCGACGACCCGCTTGAAGACATAGACCGTGGCGAGGGGAACAATGCTCTGGACGACGAGCGAAGCGAAACCGACGACCGTCCATTTTGGCGATGCTTGCCAAACCAGCTTCAAGGCTCTATCGAGGCGCAGCCCTTCCAAAAAACCGGGTGGTCGCTTCACTGGCTTTTGCAAAAATCGCTCGCTTGCGACGCCGGATTCGGGGTTATTTCCAAAAGCCCGCGCCGGTTTAAATCTTCGGCCAGCGCGAGCAAGTCGTTTTCACAGCGGGCGGGGTCCACGTCGTATTCTTCAAGAATTTTATCGAGGACCGTTTGAAACGGGCGCGGCTGTTGCACCAAGCTCCAGACGCGGGCCGCCACGTCTTTGAGCTCGTAATAAATCCCGTCGGCAAGGCTCAATACGACCATGTTTTCAGAGGTTTCTGGAGCGAGATCCGCCGAAACCTGATCGTTGCTGGCTATCAGTATCGAGTTTTTATGAATCATTTGGGCATTGCTACTGGTTTCTTCAGTCAATTCAAACGGTCAAGCAAGACAATCCCGTTCGATCAAACGAGCGACATCCAAAGACTGGCTCAAATCCGGCTGGCGGAAAAGCCGTTTTACCGAAACCTGTTTCAGCAGCAAATTCAACTGTTGGAAAGGGTAGGCGGCATCGGTCGATTTAAAGAAAGGCGTCCCAAAACGGCTGACATATAAGTGTGGGATGAGGCCGAGCAATCTTTCGCTGGCACCGAGCGGATCGACCGCCAGCTCTCCCTCCGCGTCGAGCAAATACAAACCGCGCAGCGGCAGCGCTCGCGTGGTGACAGGGGACGCGCTGAGGTTGAATTTATCGAGGCCGGCCCTTACCCGAACGGCGCTAGCCAAGTCGCCACCCGCATGGGTCAAGGCATCCGACCATAACCTGATCTGTGGCGATCCCGGCATCGCCCACGGCCGATCCCGAGCATCAAAACACACCACCAGCAACTCATCCGCGACCAGCGAATGGCCGCGCCGTTGCAAGATGGCGGCCGTGGTCGATTTTCCGCAGCCTTTGGCGCCGACGAAAGCCACGACCCGATTCTGGATCGCCACGGCGCTGCCGTGCAACACCAGCAAACCCCGCTGGTGCAACAGCACGCCCAAGCCGGCCCCGAGCACAAAAAGCCGAAGCGCGTCTTCCGCGGCCCCCGATCCCGGCACAATGACGATCCGGTTGCCTCGTTCAATGAGCAGATCGCCCACCCCGCCCCAGGTTAAATGAACTTGACTGGGCGAGGCGCTCGCACACAGGATGGGGGTGTCTGCCTGGGGCGTAACGCTTTGGCGGCGCTCGATTTCGATGGTGATGTCCGCCTTGCCTCGGCCGGCTGTCAGCTCCGGCAAAGGCAAGGCGGATCCTACCGTAAGGCCGTAAGCAAAATAGCAAAAATAATCCGCTACCTCACCCCGATGAGTTTCGGCCGCTACCGACAACCAGCCTCAACTCCCACTGTGGCCGTGGCCGTGGCCGTGGCCGTGGCCCCATGGATTGAAGATTGGATGATGCGGGAGGCGGCCGCCCCGGGTGATTTCTTCGACCTTGCCATGCACGATCACCTCAGGCGTAACATAGGGTTTTTTCATCGAGTATTCCTTTGGTTGCCAATCGGAAATGTAAAAAAAACGAGGCGTTGCCTTTATGGTTTCTTCCTTTGTTAACCTCCTTTTGACAGGCGGACCCAGCGCTGCCCCACCCCCAAGCACCATCATTTAAAGCGTATTCCGGCGGGAAAGGGGGTAAATAACTTCAGGTCGCGCCCGTCGCCAAGTAATACCTGACCTCCACACTCAAGCCAAGCATGGGCGGCCAGCGTGTTCAGAGGGTCTTTACAAACGCCTATTTTCAGTTCGACGCCGCGAAAACCCCGGCGACGAAGCAAGGTGTGAGCCGCTAAAGCCTGCGGCAGACAGTGGAGCCGCCAGCACGACAACCACCGGCTCATCCGTTCGACCGCCCGGATAATCGCCCGCAGCTCCTGAGGGTCCGGCACCCTTCCAGCCGGTTCGCCGAGGCGCTCCAAACCACCCGCCAGCCGGCCAAAGGGGATGAGAGCAAGACCCACCTTGACGCCCACCAGCCAAAGCGCCGCGCTCCAGTACAACCATTTTTCCTGTCGCGAAAGTGCAATAAACTGACGTAATTTGTCCATCCAGCCTCTTGATCTCATCCATCATGAGCCGTTTTTCTGCCAATTCAAAATAATTTGAGCAAGAAATATGCCGATAAATCGGTGGAAAAGCGTTTTTTAGGTTTTTTAAGCGATTCTTGATATCGTTGCGCTTGTTCGCGCTCCCGAACTTGTCTTTGCTCCGGTTTAAGGGCCGACCGAAAGTGAGGTGGGTTGACCGGTCTTCCGATAAGCCGTGCCGGTAAACAGCGCCAACAGCTTTTCCCCGTCGCGCCCCTCGACCCGATATACCGCCGTGCGCCGATCCCCAACTGTTGAGAAATTCCGGCCGGATCGTCCCCCAAACCCGCGCCTGTCCGGGCGCAAGCGTTTCGGCGTGCAGGCCGAGCGCGTTCATGAACGGGTCCAACACGCCCGCCTCCCCGCTCACGAACAGGCTGCCGCCAGCGGCGCGGGCTGGGCCGGCTTGAGGCTGGAGCCGCGCACGATCAGCTCGCCGCGCAAGACCACCCGCCGCACGGCTTGCTGGGGCTGGGCGATGCGCTGGAGCAGCAGTTCGATCGCGGCTCGTCCGATGTCGTAAACGGGCTGGGATACCACGGTGATGCCCGGTTCCACCAGCCGGGTCCAGGGTAGATCGTCGAAACCGGCCAG
>DPWB01000098.1 GCA_003527885.1 Candidatus Competibacteraceae bacterium | reverse complement strand
CGTGACCGTGGCTCACTTGAGAGTGGCCCGCACCGCTTTCAAACCAAGCTCGCGCGAACCCAGCGCACGATGTCCGCCACTCCCATCGCGCCCGCCTGCCGGGCCACTTCTCGGCCCCCTTGGAACAGAGCCAAGGTCGGGATACTGCGGATATTGTACCGCGCGCCCAGCTCCGGTTCGGCTTCGGTATCGACCTTGGCCAAGCGAATTTGCGGCTCCAGTTGCGCCGCCGCCCGGACGAAAGCCGGCGCCATCATCTTGCACGGGCCGCACCAGGGGGCCCAGAAATCCACCACGAGGGGGATGTCGTTGCGGGCGAGCTGCTGGGGGAAGGTGGCGGTGGTAAGTTCGACCGGATGACCGGTGAACAGCGGTCGGTGGCATTGGCCGCAGTTCGGTTGTTCGCCGAGCCGCCGGGCAGGCAAGCGGTTGATCGCCTGGCAATGCGGGCAGACCAGATGCAGGGATTCGGACATGGGTATTCTCCCCGGCCGGAAAAGCCATGCGTCAGCGCAGGCCGGCTCGCCGCATGTGGGCGCGCAAGCTGTCCAACTCTTCCAAGAGGTCGGCGAACAGTGCGGCCAGTTCCGGCACGGCGTCAAAATCGCGCTCCAGCCGGTACATGTGGCGGGCGCGCCAAAGTTCGCGCCGGCTGAAAAGCCGTTCGCTGGTCGCGTTGTCCGGGCCCGACAGCAAACCTTCCTCGACGTGAAGCTGCACCCACTCGGGCGGGACCGAGCAGGCGCCCGCCAATTCCTCCAGGGTCAGGCAGGCTTCCTCAAGAATGACGCCGGTCAAAATATCGTCATCGCGCATGACTCAGGCCCTCGTCTCGGCGCGGGGGTCGAACGCCAGTTCGCGCGCCATGGTTTCGTACAGTTCCCGCGCTCGCGGGGTCGCCGCCGCCGGCAGCACCACCTGGATATCGAGCCGCAAATCGCCGGGCGGATCGCCGGGAATGCCCTTGCCGCGCACCCGCAATTGCCGGCCGCTCTGCGCGCCTTCCGGAATCCGTACCTTGAGCTGGCCGCCATGGGGCAGATCGACCGGAACGACCGCGCCCAGCGCCGCTTCCCAGGGAGCCACCGGCAAGGTCAAGTACATATCCCGCCCGTCCACCCGAAAACGGGCGTGCGGTTTGAAATGGATTTCCAGCAACAAATCGCCGGCTGGACCCTCGCCGTAACCCGCGCTGCCCTGGCCGGCCAGCCGGATTATTTGGCCTTCGCGAACACCCTTGGGGATCTTGACGTTGAGGGTGCGGGTATCGAGCGCGAGCCGGCCTTTGTCGTCCAGTTTCGGCACGCGCAAGCTGATCTGGCGGGTCGTTCCATCGAAAGCGTCTTCCAAATCGAGCAGCACCTCGGCGTGCTGGTCCTGGCCGCGCGCGTGGAAATCCGGGGCGGCTTGGCGCTCGTAGTGCTTGCGGGTCGGGTCCTGGCCGCGCGCGTGGAAATCCGGCCCCGCCGCGCCCGCTCGCCTGCCGAACAGCTCGGCGAAGAAGTCGCTGAAATCGGCGGCTTCCGCTTGGGAATAACCCCGGTCGGACGCGGCCTGGAAGCCACCCTGCCAATCCGGCGGTGGCCGGAAATCCTGGCCGGACTGGTAGCCTTGGCCGATTTGGTCGTAGGCGGTGCGCTTTTCCGGGTCCGAGAGCACGGCATAAGCCTCGTTGACTTCTTTCATGCGCGCGTCGGCGTCCGCTTCCTTGGAAACGTCGGGATGGTATTTGCGGGCGAGTTTGCGGAACGCTTTTTTGATGTGCTCCGGTGTGGCGTCGCGGGCTACGCCCAGAGTTTGGTAATAGTCCTTGAAATCCAAGGGAGGCCCTCCTATCAACGGGATCGGTCAGCCGAAAGTCTCATTCCAACAATGTATGCGCGATTTCCCGGATATCAAGCGCTTGTCACCCCTTTCAATCGCGAAATCGCGCGCGCTGAAACCGCCGGCGCGCCCTGTTTCATAGTAAGCTTGCCCGACGGTCGCCGACGGCCTGTCGCGATCCCACTAAATTGTCGAGGCTCCGAGCTTGCAGCGCATCTTCATTTTTTTGATCGCGGGATGGTCCGGTTTTTTCGTGATGGCGATCGAGCTGTTGAGCGGGCGGATTCTCGCGCCCAACTTCGGCAACAGCATCTACGTCTGGGGCGGGGTGATCACGGTGTTCATGCTGGCCTTGTCGGTCGGTTATCTGCTCGGCGGGCGTTTGTCGCTGCGCGATCCGAGCTTGCGGCGGCTGGCGTTGCTGCTGATGCTGGGGGCCGCGACCACCATTCCGGTCATTCTGTTGGGCGATGCGGTGCTCGATGCGGTATTCGATCGTGTCGGCGATCCCCGTTACGGTTCGCTGTTGGCGGCGACTCTGTTCTTTTTCATTCCGACCGCCATCGCCGGCATGGTGTCGCCTTACGCGGTGCGCTTGCTGGTGCGCGATCCCCAATCCAGCGGCCATTGCGCCGGGTTGCTGTATTTTTTTTCGACCTTCGGCAGCGCGGCGGGAACTATCCTGACCTCGTTCTATCTGGTTCTTTACTTTGAAATCCATCAAATTCTGGCCGGCCTCATCGGCGTTTCGCTGATTCTGGGCTCGCTCGCCACCGTCCTTGGAAACCGTGAAAATGCGCCCGGTCCATAGCCTCAAGACACTGTTCGCGCTGTTCGCTTCGCTCATGGCCACCCATTCCACCGCAAGCAACGTCATCCACACCGAAAAGTCGCTATACCGCAATATCGTCATTTATGAAGAAGGCGACCAACGGTGCATGAGCTTCAGCCAGCGAGATCAAAGCGCCCGGCAGACCTGCAAGTCCCTCGATGACCCCAACCAGTTCGTCTTCACCTACACCAAGATGATGATGGGCGCGCTGTATCTCAACCCCGATCCCCGGAACGTCCTGATCGTTGGGCTAGGCGGCGGCGTGCTGCCGATGGCGCTGGCGAAAATGTACCCCGACGCCGCCATCGACATCGTGGAAATCGATCCGGCGGTGGTGAAGGTCGCCAAGCAGTTCTTCGGTTTCGAGTCCGGCCAGCAACTCCATGTGATCGAGGAAGACGGGCGCGTGTTCGCCAAGCGCGCGGGCAAGGCCGGGCAACGCTACGACTTGATCATGCTGGATGCCTTCGACCACCAATACATTCCGGAGCATCTGCTGACTCAAGAATTCCTGCTTGAAATCAAGAAACTGCTAACTGCGGATGGCGTGCTGGCCGCCAACACCTTTTCGACCAGCCGCCTTTACGACCACGAATCGACCACCTATCAATCGGTGTTCGGCGAGTTTTACAATCTCCGGGTGCAATATAAAAATCGCATCGTTCTCGCCAGGCTGGACGGCGCCCCCGCCCGCGACGCCATCGACCGCAACGCCGCCGCGCTGGAGGAGAAACTCAAACCGCTCGGTTTTGGCCGCGATTGGCTGTTGCCGCTGTTTTCGACCAAGCCCGACTGGAAAGCCGACGCCCGGATCCTGACCGATCAATATTCGCCGTCGAATTTGCTCAATAGCGTTTTTTAGCGGTGCTCGATCCCTTGCGGCGACAAGGCGCCGATGCGATCCAACTCTGTTTTGAAACGGCTCCGGTCATTTTTCAACCCGTTCAGCGGCAGCGCGAAAAACGCTTCGATGCGGGCGCGCAGTATCCGATAAGCCCGCATGAATTCGGCCTCGATCTCGGCATCGGTGCCGGTGACATGGGCCGGATCGTCCACGCCCCAATGGGTTCGCAACACCGGCCCCAAGTAGGCCGGACAGGTCTCGCCCGCCGCGCTGGCGCAGACCGTGATCACGATATCGGGCGTGACCGGCAGGTCGTCCCAGGATTTGCTGTAATAGCCTTCGGTCGAAATCCCTTCCCGCTCCAGCAGCGCCAGCGAGCGGGGATGGACCTTGCCGGTCGGGTGGCTGCCGGCGCTCAGAGCTTTCCAACCCGGCGGCGCGAGGTGATTGAAAGTGGCTTCGCCCAGAATCGAGCGACAGGAATTACCCGTGCACAAAAACAGTACGTTCATGGGGTACCTATTGCGGGAGAGAAAATCGGGCCAGGAAACGCGTTCGGTCGTCGAGAGCGGCGCGCCCCGCTCGTACCAGCCGCGACTGCGGTTGACGATGCCCGCCACCACCAGCATCACCGGAACCTCGATCAGCACGCCGACCACCGTCGCCAGCGCCGCGCCGGATTCGAAACCGAACAGCGCGATGGCCGCCGCCACCGCCAGTTCAAAAAAATTGCTGGCCCCGATCAGCGCCGAGGGACCGGCGACGCAATGCGGCGAACCGACCTTACGGTTCAGCCAATACGCCAAGCCCGCGTTGAAAAACACTTGTAGCAGGATCGGAACGGCCAGCAGCAGGATCACCAGCGGCTGGCGGACGATCTGTTCGCCCTGAAATCCGAACAGCAAGACCAGCGTGGTCAACAGCGCGATTAGCGACAGCGGGCCCAGCCGGTCCAACAGCCGCTGCAAACCCGCCGGACCTCGCGCTTTCAGCACCGCGCCGCGCACCGTTTGGGCGATGAACAACGGGATGGCGATGTACAGCACCACCGACAAGAACAGAGTTTGCCACGGCACCACGATGGAGGTCAGCCCCAGCAGCAGCGCGACGATGGGGCCAAAAGCGAACACCATGATGAGGTCGTTCAGCGCGACCTGGGTCAGCGTGAAATGCGGCTCACCTCGCGTCAGATGGCTCCAGACGAACACCATGGCGGTGCAAGGCGCGGCGGCCAGCAAAATCAGTCCGGCGATATAGGGTTCGATCTGTTCGGCCGGCAGCAGCGGCGCGAACAAGCCGCCGACGAACAGCCAGCCCAACAGCGCCATCGAAAAGGGTTTGACGCCCCAGTTGATGAATAAAGTCACCGCGATCCCGCGCCAGTATTGGCCGACTCCGCGCAGCGCGGCGAAATCGATCTTGGCCAACATCGGGATAATCATCAGCCAGATCAGCACCGCCACCGGCAGGTTGACCCGCGCGATTTCCAGCGTGCCGATGGCTTGGAATAGGCCCGGCAGCAGATGGCCCAGCACGATGCCGGCCACGATGCACAGCGCCACCCATACCGTCAGATAACGCTCGAAAAGGCCGAGCGACGCGCCCTCGGCGGCTTTGGCGTTGGCTTCACATGCGACGCTCATGAATCTGTCTCTTATACACATCTGACGCTGCCGACGAGCGATCTAGTGTAGATCTCGGTGGTCGCCGCATCATTAAAAAAAACAAACAGAAGCAGCCACAG
>DPWB01000388.1 GCA_003527885.1 Candidatus Competibacteraceae bacterium | reverse complement strand
CGGTCTCGTGGGCTCGGAGATGTGTATAAGAGACAGACCTTAGCCTGCGCGCGACCACCTTGAGCGCCTTGGCGCGCGATCTGGCCGCCACCGACCGTTCGGAGCAGTCCCGCGAACTCTTTGCCCAAGCCAAAGCGACTGTCGCCGGCTTACCGAATACCCCTACCCGGCTGGTCGCCCTCAGCGTAGTCGCCCAGCACTTTGCCGAAGCCGGCGATACCGCTGTCGCCAACGCGCTGTTGCAAGAAATCGATGGCGCGAAGATTGCCGCACCACCGTTGGCCGTCATCCAGCATCGGCTGCAAGCGCAAGGCGCTATCGCTCGCAACCTCGCCCGCACCGGCGATCCCCTAACCGCTCGAACGCAATTGACAGCGACGCTTGGCTTGGCCGAAACGTTGAATCAGTCCGAGACTCGGGATGACATTCTGTTGTATCTGGCCCAGACGCTAGCCCGTATGGGCGACTTGCAGTCGGCCGATAAAATTGTGGATAAGATTATGAAAAAATACGGTATTTCCGCCAATCCAACCAAAGCGCCGCTATAAGGTATAGAGGTTGCTTCACCAACGCGCCGCCGGCTTAACGCAATTCGTGGCGCAGTACCTTTCCCGCGCCCGATTTCGGCAGATCGTCGCGAAACTCGATATGCCGGGGTATCTTGTAGGGAGCCAGTTGCTGGCGGCAACGCGCCAGAATAGTATCCGCCGATAACGCGCCACCCGGCTTGCGCACCACGCAGATTTTGACCGCCTCACCGGTTTTTTCATCCGGTATCCCGACGCAAGCCACCTCTAGAACGCCCTCGCAACCGCCCACCACGTCCTCGATTTCGTTGGGAAAGACGTTGAAACCGGACACCGTGATCATATCTTTCTTGCGATCCACGATGCGGATGAAACCTTGCTCGTTCATCGTGGCGATATCGCCGGTCAACAGCCAACCATCGCACAGGATGTGCTCGGTTGCATCGGGCTGCTCCCAGTAACCGCGCATCACTTGAGGGCCGCGCACGCACAATTCGCCGCGTCCGCCCGCGGCGACTTCGCCGCCGCCGGGGCCGCGCAGTTGAATATCGGTGGAGGGCAGCGGCAACCCCACGCTGCCATTGAATTCGCCAAGATCGACAGGGTTGATGCAGACCAGCGGCGAGGCTTCAGTCAACTCATAGCTTTCCAGCAGCGGGATTCCAGTCAAGGCCCGCCACCGCTCCGCCACCGCCTGCTGGACCGCTGTACCCCCACCGATGGCCAGCTTGAGGGACCCGAAATCCAAATTCCTGAATTTTTCATTTTGCATCAGGGAATTGAATAGCTCATCATCACCCGTGATAACGGTGAACTTCCAGCGCCGCATTTCGGCCGCGCACAGCGCCCTATCGCGCGGATTGCTCAGCAGCACGTTCAAGCCACCGTGGCGGACGAAGCACAGGCAATTCAACGTGAGGTAAAAGATTCGGTGCAGCGGGTGGACGGTGATGATGATTTCTTCGCCCTCGCGCAGCAGCGGGCCGACGAAGGCGATGCACTGTTCCATGTTGGCCACCATGTTGCGGTGGGTCAGCATCGCGCCCTTGGGCGGGCCGGTGGTGCCGCTGGTATATTGCAGGAAGGCCAAATCCTCGCCGTTTAGTTTGCCGGCGTTCAGCGAGCGACCGTTGCCCGTGGCGAGCGCTTCTTTGAACGCGATAGCGTTCGACAATGCGGCGACCGGCGCTCTATTCTTGATGCGCTCGATCAACAGATTGACGACCTTCGCTTTCCAGTACGGTAAAAGATCGCCAATTTCGGTCACAAGGGTGGTCCCGATTTGAGTGTTGGCGATCACGTCGGCCAAGCCCTGCACCAAATTGGCAAGAATCACGATGGCTTTGGCGCCGGAATCTTTCAACTGATGTTCCAATTCGCGCGGCGCGCTGAGCGGATCGATGTTGACCACCACCAAACCGGCGCGCAGCACGCCAAACAGCGCCACCGGATATTGCAGCAGGTTCGGTAGCATGATCGCCACGCGCTCGCCTTTCTCCAAGCCCAGTTCCTGTTGCAGATAGACCGCCAGCGCCCGGCTTTTTTGCTCCAGCTCGTTGTAGCTCATGCTGTAGCCCATGCTGGCGAAGGCGTGGCGGCGGCCAAACTGGCAGCAACTGCGCTCGAACACTTCGACCAGCGAACGGTATTGGTCGGGATTGATGTCCGCCGGCACCTTGGGCGGATAACTGTTCAGCCACACCTTTTCCACGCGAAAACTCCAACCGAGAGAACGTTCGAGATTATTAGATTTGCTCAACCGATTGTCGGATGTTCAGGCGCTTGCCCGAGCCATGTTGATCGATTTTTTTTCAGAGAAAGACTTTGTAGCAATTGTTGCGCCAAAGCAGGGACTTCGACAAGCGGGCCAGATGTCGACCGAACACGGCGTGAACGCGCGGCGTCAACCGCTCCGAAACATCACCAAGTGGTCGATGTCCAAGCGGATGCCGATCCGCTGTCCCGGCGCGTGATCGTGATGGCTGGGCGCCAGACACAGCAAGCGAGCGCCGCTGTCCAGTTTGAGGCCGTACAGAAAATCCGCGCCCCGGAACGCCCGGTCCACCACCTCCGCGGTCAACGGGCTGGCGTCATCGTGGGTCACATCGTCCGGCCGCACCAACACGTCCACCGGATCGCCCGGCGCGCAATCGATCAGCGGCACGCCGTCGATATCGCCCAGTTCGGTGCAGACCCGGCTACCCTCCCCCATCCGGCCGGCCAGCAAAACGCCCTGGCCGATGAAACCGGCGACGAAGCGGTCGGCGGGCCGGTGGTACAGATTGTACGCGCTATCCCACTGCAACAGCCGGCCTTGGTGCAACACCCCGATCTCGTCGGCGAAGGCGAAGGCTTCGAGCTGATCGTGGCTGACCAACAGGCCGCCGATACCCTCGCGCAGCAGAATGGCGCGAATCTCGCGGGCCAAGCCTTCGCGCAGCGCGACATCCAGGCTGGAAAACGGCTCGTCCAACAATAACAGACGCGGGCGCGGGGCCAGCGCGCGGGCCAGCG
>DPWB01000214.1:4258-4426 GCA_003527885.1 Candidatus Competibacteraceae bacterium | reverse complement strand
GATGCCGTCGCCGTAGTTGTCCAGAAACTCACGCCGGCTGACGATGGCGTCGCCGACCAGAATCGGCGAGCGAGTGGTGGATTGAAACCGCACGTCATACCCCCGCTCCTCCCACGCCAAGGCGAGGCGAAACGGGGTATAGGCGTATTCGCCGGTGCCGATCACGGC
>DPWB01000214.1:0-3998 GCA_003527885.1 Candidatus Competibacteraceae bacterium | reverse complement strand
GTATTCGCCGGTGCCGATCACGGCGAGTGGCCGATCCGGCGGGGGTTCGGGCAGCGGCGGCGGCTCCCAGCGGCCGGCGATGACCCCGGTGCGCGCGGGGTCGGCCGTGATGTGATCGTGCTGGCGATCCGGGCCCGCGATAACCACCGGCAGATCGGGCGGCGGAAAATCCGGGTTCGGCGCGAAGCGGAAATCGCCCTCGATCAAGGCCGGAAACAACACCGGCCGCTCCAGTAGTTCGCAAACTTCCCGTTGCCGTTCCTCGCTCAACCAGTTCGTGATACAAACCAAGGCCACCCGCTCGATCCGGGGATTGAGCCGAAAATACGCCCGAGCCAGTTCGGTCAGGGTCCGGCCGGTGGAAATCTCATCATCCACCAACACCAGCGTCCGCGCCGTCTGCAAGAGCGGCAATAATGCTGGTCCAGGTAGGTATACGGCATGATCCGGGGCGTGGCTGTGGCATTCGTCGAAGCCGAAAGCAAGATGATGCGATAAAAGATAACGGGTGGTTTGCAGGTACAGAATATCGTCGCGCCCGGTTTGCAGCGCCACTTCCTCGGCGACGCCTCGCCCGAGAGCGGTGGCGGTTTCGGCCAACCCCACCACCAGCAGCGGCCCCGGCAGACCGGCGATTTTTTTGGCCAGCCGGCGCTGGACGGCGCGCATCACGCTGGGTTTGACCGGCCAGTGTTTGCCCAACACCTTGCTGACGAACAGGTAAAGCCGGCGGGGGTTCTGCCGGGTGGCGCAGGCCACACACGCCTCCAGCGGCCATTCCTCGCGCCGGAGGTCGACCGACAGCCGGCCGGCCTGGATGGGTATGTCCACGGATCGCGCTACAGGCCCCATCACAAAATCACGGCCTGTTCGATCTTGGCCACCCGCACGCCGTCGGCGGGCCGGGGAATGGCCGCTTCATCCACCGTGCCGCACAGCAGCCGCAACAGCCAATAAGGCAGGTTCAACCCCGCCAGGCAGGACAGGTAGATGCCGCCCGACATCCTCGGGTTCACTTCCAGAAAACATTGCTCGCGGCGGCCGTCTTCATGAATGCGTTCGCGGGTTTGCACGTTTATCAGGCCGTTGAGCCGGAACGCGGCGACGGCCTGCTCCGCGATCTCCCAAGCCGCGGGATCGTCCTCGATGATCTGCCAACGCCAGTGCGAATCGGCGGGCTTGCGGCGCACGACGGCCCGCACCAATCGTCCCCGGTCGGCCAGACAATCGATCGAACGCTCGTCGCCGGCCAGATATTCCATCGCCAGAAAGGTGCGCTCGCCTTCCGCCGCATCCAGCAGGCGCGCGAAATCGGCGCTGCCGACGGTGAACACGTCGTTGGCCAAAAAGCGTTCCAGCGGCCGTTTGCTGTCGTCGATCAGCCGGAAACCGAGCCCGTAGATCGACCGCACCGGTTTGACGCAGGCGCGCCAGCCACCGGCGGCGAATGTCGCCAGCGCTTCGGTGAATTCCGCGCCGGTCGCCACCGGCAGGGTTTGCGGCAGCGCCACGCCAGCGGCGGCGAGCCGGGCGTTGGCCCGAGACTTGTCCTGGATCGCCTCCAGCGTCGCCGCATCCGGGCAGGGCAGGATCAGCCGCACCCCGGCATCCGCGAACCGCGCCTGTTCGTCGAGCAGCAACGACCAGCGGTTTTGGGGCCAGACGACGGTAAATTCCCGTTCCCGGCACAGAGCCAGCAGCCATTCCACATAGGCGTCCGGCGTCGCGGTCGCCGGTTCCAGGTAGAAGGAATCGGCCGACAAGCGCAGCGGGGTCTGTTCGGTGGAATAGCTGGCCCCCAAATGGAATTCACCGGGTTCCATCGCTTCATGAACCAGGTCGATGGCGGCGCGCACGGTGGCAAGGCCGCGGCTCAGCAACGCGCGGACAGTCATGCGATTACCAGTTTGTCGTAAGCCACTCTGTATTTTCCCCACAGTCCGACTAATACTAATACCATCTATTGTCCCCGACCTTCATGCCCTCACCCCGCCGCTTTCGGAGATCCCCCATGAAAAGGTTAAGAACCTTCGCCATCATCGCGGCCGTCGGGTCACTAGCCGGCGCCAGCACCGCTTACGCCGGCGCTACCCTGGACGCCATCAAGAAAAACGGCGTCATCAGATGCGGCGTCAGCGACGGCTTGCCCGGTTTCTCCTTCGCCGACGAGAAGGGCAACTACCACGGGATCGATGTCGATGTCTGTCGCGCCGTTGCCACCGCGCTGTTTGGCGATCCCACCAAGGTCAAATACACCCCTCTGACCGCCAAGGAACGCCTCACCGCGCTGCAATCGGGCGAAATCGACGTGCTGTCGCGCAACACCACCTGGACCTCCAGCCGCGATTCGGCGCAGGGCATGAATTTCACCGGGGTGACTTATTACGACGGCCAGGGCTTTCTGGTCAACAAAAAACTGGGCGTCAGCAGCGCCAAGAACCTGGATGGCGCCACCGTTTGCGTGCAGGCCGGCACCACCACCGAACTGAATTTGAGCGATTACTTTCGTTCCAACAAAATGAAGTTCACTCCCATCACCTACGACAAGTCCGACGAAAGCGCCAAATCTCTGGAAGCGGGCCGCTGCGACGTGCTCACCTCCGACCAGTCCCAGCTTTACGCCCAGCGCATCAAGCTGGCCAAGCCGGATGACTATGTGGTGCTGCCCGAGGTGATTTCCAAGGAACCGCTGGGGCCGGTGGTCCGCCACGGCGACGACGACTGGTTCGATATCGTCAAGTGGACCCTCTACGTCATGGTCGACGCCGAGGAGCTGGGCGTCAACTCCAAGAATGTCGAGGAGATGAAAAAATCCACCAACCCCGACGTGAAGCGCTTGCTCGGCGTCGAAGGCGACAAGGGCAAGGATTTCGGGCTAGCCAACGACTGGATGGCCACCGTCATCAAGCAAGTCGGCAATTACAGCGAAATCTTCGAGCGCAACGTCGGCAAGGGCAGCCCGCTCAAGATCGAGCGCGGCCTGAACGCGCTGTGGAATCAAGGCGGCCTGCAATACGCGCCGCCGGTGCGCTGAGCGTCGCGCACCGCCTCCTCTCCAACCCCTTCACCGCCGCTGCGAGGTCGGGGTTTTCCGATGCGGCCCTTCACTCGATTTTCGGGAACTTCATGACCGAGCCGGCCCTCACTCCGGTCAAACCGCCGTTTTGGAACAACCCCCGAACCAGGGCCATCGCCTTTCAGGCTATCGCCCTGGTCGCCACGGTCCTCTTCGGCTGGTACATCTTCAATAACACCCAGGACAACCTGCGCCGGTTGGGCATCGCCTCCGGCTTCGGGTTTCTGTCCTCGCCGTCGGGCTTCGACATCGTTCAAACGCTGGTTCCCTATTCGCCGACCTCCAGCTACGGCCGGGTGTTTTGGGTGGCGTTGCTCAACACCTTGCTGGTGTCGGCGTCGGGGATCGTGCTGGCGACCTTGCTCGGTTTCGTCGTCGGCATCGCCCGCTTGTCCAAGAACTGGCTGGTTTCCCGGCTGGCCTTGGTCTACATTGAAACCTTTCGCAACATCCCGCTGTTGTTGCAGATTTTCTTCTGGTATTTCGCGGTGCTGCGGGCGGTGCCGGCCCCGCGCCAGAGCCTGCATCTGGGCGATGCGGTGTTTCTGAACATTCGCGGGCTGTACCTTCCCGCCCCGCAGTTCCAACCGGGTTTCGGTTGGGTGCTGGCCGCCCTTGCCGTCGCGGTCGCATCGGTTTGGGCGCTGGCGCGCTGGGCGCGACGCCGGCAAATGGCGACCGGCCAACCGTTCCCGGTCTTGCCGGTGTCGCTCGCCCTATTATTTGGGTTGCCGCTGCTGGTCTACTGGCTGAGCGGTTCGCCGCTGGTCTGGCAATACCCCGAACTGCACGGCTTCAACTTTCGGGGCGGCTGGGTGGTGATCCCGGAAATGGCCTCGCTGCTGCTGGCGCTGACCATCTACACCGCCGCCTTCATCGCCGAAATCGTCCGCGCCGGCATTCAGGCGGTCAGTCACGGCCA
>DPWB01000338.1:2488-3850 GCA_003527885.1 Candidatus Competibacteraceae bacterium | reverse complement strand
GGCTTGGCGTCCTTGATCTTGGTCAACTGCGCGGAGAAATCCTTGTCGTTGGTGGTGTAGGTCTCGAACGCGACGATCTTGCCGCCCAGCTTTTCATAGTTCGCCTTGAACACCTCGGCGATGCCCTTGTTGTAGTCGGAGGCCACGTCGTACAGCACCGCCGCATTCTTGGCTTTCAGCTTTTCCAGCGCGAACTTGGCCAGCACGCCACCCTGGAAGGGGTCGATGAAGCAGGCCCGGAACACATATTTCTTGGGCTGGTTGGTGGTGGCGTCCAGCGTGGTCTTGGGATTGGTCGACCAGGGCGTGATCAGCACCGTCTCGGAACTTTCAGCGATTTCCGAGGCGGGAATCGCGTAGCGGCTGGCGTTGGGGCCGACGATGGCCAGCACTTCATCCTGGGTGATGAGCTTCTGGGCGGCGGCGGCGGATTGATCGGCCTTGCCGGCGTTGTCCTCCACCACCAGGTCCACCTTCATTTTCTGCTTGCCGACCTGCACGCCACCGGCGGCGTTGATTTCCTTCACCGCCATTTCGGCGGCGTTCTTGCAGGATGCCCCCACGGCGGGCATGTCGCCGGTCAGTTCGGCGATGACGCCCAGCTTCAAGGTTTTCTCGGCTCCCCAGGCCGTAAGCCCGAAAGAGCACAACAACAAGGGCAACAATACGGACAGCACTTTACGCATGAGCGCCTCCCTCTCCTTCAGTTGTGAGCTAGCGAATTGTCATATTGTTCGATGATAAAGCCACGGAGGAAGCGGCGTATCGGCCGATCGGTGCCGCCGGCGCGACCCCGCGCCGCTCGCTTTCCCCCATCCGTAAGAATTATAGCGACACCACACCGCTTGCGTCGCTGTTTGCGAATGAGTTTGGGAGCGGCCCACGCCTGCCGCACCGGTGAGGCCACGGGTTCCTTGGTGGCAATCGGCAAAGCGCGCCAGCGCGGCGGCGCCCCGCAAGCCGCTGACGGGACATTTACAAAGAACCCTTCGCTTCCCACGAGGGCGCGATGATTTGCTCCGAACGCTTGCGACAGACCCCTTCAAGCTCCTTGAGCAGGGTCTCCATGCGGATCAGTTTATCCAAAACGACCCGGATATCGCGTAGCGCGAAGATCACCTCCACATTCATCTCAAGATATTTTTCGTGCTCGTGGTGCTCGGCCCGTTCGATGGCCCCCTGGATGCTCTCCTTCTCGTCGACGGGAGTACCCAGCAAGCGGATGAAGACCCGAAGCTTCTGGCGTTGCTGGCCCAGCCAGTCGTGGTAGCGGTACAGCAGTTCGTAACCATCTTCGATCGAATAGGCCTTGTAGCGGAACTTGAGCTTGAGATCATCGAAGGTACTGTGGCGCAAGATGTG
>DPWB01000338.1:0-2195 GCA_003527885.1 Candidatus Competibacteraceae bacterium | reverse complement strand
TGGACTTCCTGCTCCACTTTTTCGACCGTCAGACGGATCTGTTGGTGGATCGCCTCGGTTCGCGTGTAGTTTTTCTTCGGCGTTTTATCGGGGGTGGCGACAGCGATCACCCCGCCGCCGGCCTGTTCCGCCGCCAGCCATTCGGCGATGGCGTCTTCGACGGCCTGCATTCGGGCTTCCAGCTGTTCGGCTTCCCGATGATCTTCACCGGCGCGATGGTGTTGCAGGCGCTCGCCCTCCGCCTGCTCGGCCGCCGCCCACTCGCCGATGGCTTGCTCCAAGGCGGATTTCTCCTGGGCGGCGCGCTCCGCCGCCAGCCGTTCCGTGGCCGCGCGCTTCGCCGCCAGCCGTTCCGCCGCCAAGCGCGCCGCAGCCGCCTGTTCGGCCGCCGCCTGTTCGGCCGCCGCCTGTTCGGCCGCCGTCCGTTCCGTCGCCACCCGCCGCAGGGCGAGCGCCCGCGCTTCACCCACCTGTTTGCGGGTGCGCCCGTAGTGCAAAACCAGCCAACCGGCCAGGGCGATGACCGCCCCCACGCCGAGCAATACCAACCAGCCGGACAGTTGCCAGACATTCATGCGCAGTGCTTCCAAATGGGCTTTTTTTACAATGGACTTCTCGGCCGATTAAGAGTTGTTCCGCCCGGCGCTAGGCTTCACCGCCGAATGCCTCCAGTAGCTGCGGCAGCAGCAGCGCCAGTTCACCGGCCATCAAAGCGAACTCGGCGTCGAACACGGCCTCCGGCGAGTCGGTTTTATCGGCTCGCAACGACTCTCGAACCACGTCGAGAAAGCGCAGCCGCCGCACGATGAGCGCTTCATCCAGCACGAAAGCGATCCGCCCGCTCCAAATCAAGCCCAGTTTCACCACTTGTTTGCCCGCCGCGAGATGCGCGCTGATTTCATCCCCGGTCAAATCTTGTCCCCGGCAACGGACCACGCCGCCGGCTTCCTGCATTTCGCGCAATTCGCAACTGTCCCCCAAACTGAAACCCGCCGGCGCTCGCCCCTCGGCCAACCAAGCCGTCATGACCGCCGCTGCCGAACGCTGGACCTTGGGTGGCGCAACCGGCAGGCTATCCAGGCTCTTACGCAACAATCCGGTGATTTCTTCCACCCCGCGCGGGCTGGCGCTATCCACCACCAACCACCCTCCCGCGAGATCCAGATAAAGATAACCGTGCCGGCTGCGGGTCAGCGCCCGCGGCAACAGTTCTTGCAAGAGCTCATCGCGCAGCTCTTGCTTTTCCCGCCGCCGCGCCGTTCGCCCCCGCTGGTCTTCGATCGCCGCGAGTCGCTCCGCCACCGCCTGATTGAGCACGCTTGCCGGCAGCACTTTTTCTTCGGTGCGCAAACATAACAATGCCTTGCCGGCCACGGCATGAACCAGATCGACCGCTTTTCGTCCCAGCGGTGGGACCCAACCGGCGCTGCTGGGTTGATAGCTGGGACAAGGCTGAAAAGCGAAAGGCCCCAACCGTGCCGCCATCGTTTCGATCCTGGGGTCAAAGGGCTCGATTAACCTAAAAAGTGTCAGGTTTCTAAACCACATTTACCAAATATCCTTCCTGTGAGAGTTGTATTATCTGCCGGTTTTTTCAAAGGGCCAAGCTGTTTAGTCAAGTAAATTTGACTGTGTACCCATAAAACACAGGGCATTATATTGCAATGCAGCAAAATAGTCGTTATCATGGGCTCGAAATTTAACGAACCCGCTTTTTTCGACACCCTCGTGGAGATTGTGCATGCTGAACAACGAACTGACCCAACAGTATCAGAGCTTCCTGAACCCGGTCATCAAGGCCAACAAACTGTCTGCCGCCAACCTGGAAGCCTTGGTCAATTTCCAGATGAACGCGCTACAGTCCTATATCGATCTGGCGATGAGCCGGATGAAGGCCGCCGCCGACATCAGCGATCCCGATAGCTTGCAGGCGTTCTTGACCGGCCAAGCGGAAGCGATCGGCGGCTTGCAGCAGAAATTCATGGACGACAGCAAAGCGCTGGCCGATCTGACTTCGCGCTTCAAGGCGGAATTCGACAAGCTGGTGCAGGAAAGCCTGCCCGGCCGTAAGTAATCCTTCGGATTTGGGACGGCACGCTTCAAGCGCTGTCCCACGATAGCTTGCTGGTCTGGTTTTCCAAGCGCTAGCGGGGTTGAACCCTCGGGTTGACCCCGCCTCGCCCCACCCCAAAAGC
>DPWB01000227.1:2301-4750 GCA_003527885.1 Candidatus Competibacteraceae bacterium | reverse complement strand
GAAATTAATTGGTTTGACTATAAAGCATGAAATGACTTCTGCAAAACATCCATAGAGTGCTATACCTGCAACCGCACCACAGCCCTTCAATCCAACAGTCATTTCAAATCCAGATGATCCTCCTCCAATAGAACCGCCAGCGCCCGCGCACTCAACACCAATATCCCCAAGAACCCCAAAGCTTAGTCCAGCAAGATCTTTTCCACACCAAGCCCCCGAAATCGAAAGTTCAGCTGATCCTCCCAAAACAACTCCCAGATAAGGTCCTAAACCACCACATTTAACTGAAAGTATACATGTTTCTCTTGTAAATACATTTGTCAGGAACATGGTTTTTGCTAATCCATAAGCAACCAGACCGAAACTACCTCCAGCAGACCCACCAGCCCAAACCGCAAAAGGTCCTTTTTCTCGATCACAATTACAATTAGGTTTTGGTGGCGGCGGAACCAAACCCGCTCTACAGTTTTCGCTGCCTGGACCTCGGCCGCAATGAGGGTAGGGATCTGGAGCGCCAGGATTCACATATAGCCCCAAGAAATCGTATCGAATAACAGGATTGCCTCTCACATACGCATACGCATTAACCCCGCCCCTCAACCCAATCGGATCGCTCTGAATGTACCGCCCCGTCTGGGGATCGTAATCCCTCATGTAGTTGTAGTGCAGTCCTGATTCGGCATCGTAATACTGCCCCGGGAAACGCAGGTTGACGGTGAAGCTGGCACTAGCGGCAGTGGTGGTCCTACCGAACGCTTCCGGGCGGGCCTGCCAGGTGATTTGGCCTTGGGCATCGGTCGCGAGCTGCGGCGTACCGAGGTGATCGGGTTGGATAAAGTGGAATCGCCAACTCGCTCCGACCACTTCGGCTTGCCAGATCGGCGCGGTGCCGAACGGGGCATCGGGTTGCCAGCCATACGCTCGAGCCAGACGCCCGGCGCTGTCGATCTCGGCGAGCAGGCCTTCGGGAGCATAAAGATACCATGTGGTTTGACCGTCGACCGTCTTGGCGATGCGCCGGCCGAAGGGGTCGTATTGATACGTGGCCCGTTCCTGGCCGTCGATCTCGAGACGGCGCAAGCGCTCGGCGGCGTCGTAACCGTACCGCGTTTGACCGCCGGACCGACGCTCGGTTTCCAGATGGCCGGCGACCGTGTAGCTCAAGGTGGCGAGCGCGTCGCCCTGGCCGTACTGGATGAGCTGGTTGTCGGCGTTGTAGGCCCAGACGCCGGGCTGGTGGGCGCTGCTGGTCCGATTGTGGACCGCGTCGTAGCCGTAACGCTCCAGCGGCAAGCCGTCGGGACTGCCGGCGCTTTGCTGGAGGGCGGACGGCGGCGTGGCTTCGGTCAGACGGTCGAGGGGATCATAGGCGTAGGCGAAAACCCCGTCCGAGGTTTCGCGTTGGCTGATGTTGCCGGCGGCATCGAAACGGTAGCGCCAATCGAGCAGCACGGGACCGGCGGGCGCATCGGCGTTACCGGGGCCGATGGCTTGAGCCTGAATGCGGGCGAGCCGTTGCAGGGCATCGTAGTCGAGCCGGCGCACCACGCCGGGATAATCGACGCGAGCGGGCTGTCGCCACTGGTAGGCGCGCCAGCGTATTTCGCCGCCGCCGGGCAGACCGGCGCTCTGGAGCCGACCCTGGTCATAGCCGTAATTGGCCGACGTGCCGTCCGGATAGTCCAGGCGCTGGCGGCGGCCGTCGGCGGTGTAGGCGTGGCGCAACGTTTGGGTGAAAGCGCCGGTTCCGCCACCGTAGGTCAAGGTTTCCGCAACCGGTCGGCCCAGCGCGTCCAGAGTATAGGCGGCGCTGGAGGCCGTATCGCCGGTTTGCGTGTAGCCGGTCAGCCGGTCGGCGGCGTCGTATTGGTAACCTAGGGTTTGGCCGGGTGCGGTTTGACCGGCGGCAAGATGTGTTTCCCCGGTTTTGCGGCCGGCGGCATCGTATGTGAAGTGACGGGCGTGGCCGGCGGGGTCGGTGCGGTCGGTCACTCGACCCAACACGTCGTAAGCGTATTGGATCGCCCCTCCGAGGGGGCGGGTTTCCTTGATTTTTCGGCCGGCGGCATCGTAGTCGAAACGGTGGGTTTGGCCGCTGGCGTCCGTCAGCGCGATCAGGTTATCGCGCGCGTCGTACTGATAGCCGGTCACGCCGCCCAGGGCGTCGGTGGTCTGCACCGCGCGGCCCAGGCCGTCATATTGGGTGAGAGCGGCATGGCCGGCCGGGTCGGTACGGCTGACGGCTCGCCCTTTGCCATCATAGCCGATCCGGGTGGTCAGCCGGGTGGTCGCATCCACTACCCGGATGCTCTGAACCGCCCGGTCGCGGGCATCGTAGCGGTACTCCAAGCGGTACGTGGGATAGCTGATCGCGGCGAGCAATCCCTCCAGCCCGTCGGCGGCGCTGCCGTACTGATAGCGGGTCGCGTTGCCGGCGGGGGCGGGGGCG
>DPWB01000227.1:0-2255 GCA_003527885.1 Candidatus Competibacteraceae bacterium | reverse complement strand
CGCGTTGCCGGCGGGGTCGGTGACGCCGGCCAGTCGGCCTTGCCCGTCGTAAGTGTAGCGGGTCGCGTTGCCGGCGGGGTCGGTGACAGCGGCCAACCGACCCTGGCCGTCATACTCGTAACGGGTGGTTTGGCCGAGCGCATCCGTTTGGGCGCGCAGGCGGCCGGTGGGTTCGTATTCGAACTGGGTGGTCGCTCCCGTGGGATCGGTGGTCTTGAGCCGGCGCCCTAGCGCATCGTAGGTGTACGCCGTGCTGTGATCGAGAGGGTCGGCGCGCTTCGTGAGCCGCCCCAGAGCGTCGTATTCGGCCCGCCAGGTTTGGCCGTCTGGAGCTTGCCAGCTCAGCGTCTGGCCTAAAACGTTATAGGTATAGCGGTGGACTTGCGCCAGCGGATCGGTTTGAGTGTCGGCGTTGCCGAACCCGTCGTAGCTCCAGCGGGCTGTGACCGCGGCGGTTCCGACGCCGAAGGTTTCCGAGAGGCGCTGGCCGAACTCGTCGTAGGTCCAGGTGGCGGTCCGCGCTTCGGGCCGGCCGGCAGCTTCGGTCCGCTCGATCAGGTTGCCCTTGGCATCGTAGCGGTAGCGGGTTTCGATGCCGACTTCGTCGGTAGTCCGGGCCACTTGGCCGTATTGCGCCTCGTACTCGGTGCGAACCGTCGCGCCGTCCGGGTAGGTGACGGCGATGGGCCGGCGGTCGGCGTCGTACTCGGTGCGGGTGATCAGCCCTCTGGCGTCGGTGACGTTCTCGACCCGTTCGCCGTCGCGGGCCAGCAGCCGCTGGGACCAACGGGTATGCCGAAACCGTGAGGGCCGACCAACAGTCGCGCATCGACGCCCTGCTCGGAACCACAGCCTCTCTGGCACCGGGACCGCTCAACACCGCGCGAGACGATTTCGAAGCCCGCATTGATGTCGCCCGTCCGACGCAGTGGCGTTTCAGGGCAGGCTACCAGGGGTTTCATGACGTGGGCACCGGCGCTGGCATCGGCCTCGCGCTGGACCCCGACGGCCGTTTGAACGTGGATTTGTTCAACACGGATTTCACTTATCGGCCGCCTCTCCCAAAACCGTGGGAAGGGGACATTCAAGCCAGCTACCTGCGCACGGTCACCAAGGGCGATGTCACCACGTTACCCTCAGGCACCTTGCGCGGTCTTTTTCCGGTCGGAATTCGCAACGCCTTCACCTACGACGTCAATCAATTCCGCTTGGACGCCACCGTGCGGCACGAGGGTTTTTTCGGTCACCAGCTAAGCTTCGGGGCGGGCGTCCATCGCAGCGAAAACGCTACCGAGGAAAAAGTCAACTATCTCGTGACGCCCGCCGGCATCTTACCGGCGGGCCGTTTCGCGAATACGCGCGATTTGGGCATCGACAAAGCCTTGCCCGACTCGGAGCGAACCAACATTTATGCGTTCGTGCAAGATCAATGGCATCTGGCGCCGGACTGGCATTTGACAGCCGGACTTCGGGTCGACCGCTATTCGGATTTCGGCACTGCGGTCAACCCGCGGTTGGCCCTCGTCTGGAACGCCGCGCCGGATTTGATTTTCAAGGCCCTGTACGGCCGTGCTTTCAGGGCACCATCATTCTTCGACCTTTACGGCAACAGCCCGTTCATCCTGGTCGGCGACCGCGGGATAAAGCCCGAAAAGCTTGATATGCTGGAGCTGGTCGCGTTCAAAAGTTGGGTGCCCTATCCGCTTTCCACCACGCTCAACATCTTCGGATACGAAACGCGCGATTTGATCGCGATCGAACCGACCGATCCGCTGGCGTTCGCCAGCCCCTCGAACAATCGCAACATCGACGGAACGCGGGGCCACGGCCTGGAATTCGAACTCCGGTACGATCCCGTTCCCGATATCCGTCTGAAATTGAATTACGCTTTCCAGCACCAGGACGAAGGCACCAGCTTGATGGGGAGGATCGCGCCCGAACAGCAATTCTACGGAGAGATTAACTGGCGCTTCCGGCCTCACTGGCAACTCAATACGCGGGCCAAGTGGATCGTCGACCCTTCCGGTTACGCTTTCGTGGATTTGACGCTGCGCAACACCGAAGCGGCGGGAGCCGACCGGTGGGATGTCACTCTCGGCGTCAACAATCTGTTCGACACCGATGCCCACGAAGCCACCCTGTTCACGCGCGCGTTGCCCGAAGGTGTCCCCTTGCCTGGACGTAACGTGACCGCGCAAATCCGTTATCGATTTTGAGGAGCCGCCGATGCACAGTAAGCGTACGGTTTGACTTTC
>DPWB01000285.1:2933-3165 GCA_003527885.1 Candidatus Competibacteraceae bacterium | reverse complement strand
GGGATACGGGCTCTAGTACGGTCTCGTGGGCGGGGAGATGTGTNTAAGAGACAGGCCCAGCGTTCAGGTCGTGAAAGGGAGCGGCGATAGCCTGTTCGACAACTCGGCGGTTGCGGCGGCCCATCGCGCGTCTCCGTTACCCATGCCCGCCGATGCGGACGTGGCCCAAGAGTTGCGACCGACCTTTATTCTGAGATTCCGACCGAAGTAAGCTAGAACCTTTAACAACCAC
>DPWB01000285.1:0-2673 GCA_003527885.1 Candidatus Competibacteraceae bacterium | reverse complement strand
CTGCTCTTGCTGGGGGTCGGACCCCTGGCCCGTGCCGAGCTGACGATCGATGTGACCAAGGGCATCGAGGGCAGGGGCATTCCCATCGCCATCGCGCCTTTCGGGGGCGGCGCGCCCGAAAATATCGCCGGCATCGTCGCGTCCGATTTGCAGCGCAGCGGCAAATTCGCGCCGCAAGCGGCGGATGCGCGGGCCGACTATGCGGTGACCGGGCAAGCCAATCCCGGCGGCGCCCGCGGCTACGTGGTGCAATTTCAGTTGAAGGGAGCGCAGGGTGGCCAGTTGTTGGGTCTGTCCTTCGACGTGCCACCGACTCAGTTGCGGCCGGTGGCGCATCGCATCAGCGACCTGATCTACGAAAAGCTGACCGGTGAAAAAGGTTTGGCCGCCACCCGCATCGCCTTCGTCAATGCCGGCGGCGGTTCCTGGTTTTTGGTGGTCTCCGACGCCGACGGCCAAAATCCCAACGTCATCTTGCGTTCCAGCCAACCGATCATGTCGCCCTCCTGGTCGCCGGACGGTTCGCGGCTGGCTTATGTGTCCTTTGAGGGTCGCCGGCCGCAGATCGTCGTGCAGGAAGTCTACAGCGGCGCCCGGCGCGTGGTTTCCGCCGCGCCCGGCATCAACGGCGCGCCCTCCTGGGCGCCCAACGGCCAGCGCTTGGCGTTTACGCTGTCCAAAGACGGCAACCCCGAAATTTACGCCCTGGATTTGGGCGGCCAGAGTCCGGTGCGCCTGACCAATGGCAACGCCATCGATACCGAACCGGTCTGGCTGCCGGACGGCAGCATCGTCTTTACCTCGGACCGGGGCGGTTCGCCGCAGTTGTACCGGATCGGTCCCGGCGGCGGCGCGGCCCAGCGCCTGACCTTCGAAGGGGATTACAACGCTAGCCCGACGGTTTCGCCCGACGGTCGTTACATCGCCATGGTGCACCGCCGCGGCGGGCGGTTTTACATCGCCGCGCTGGATCTGAAAACCCGCCAGTTTCGGGTATTGACCTCCGGTGGTCTGGATGAGTCGCCCAGCTTCGCGCCCAACGGCAGGATGATCATTTACTCCAACGGCCGCCAGTTGAACGCGGTGTCCGTGGACGGCAGCGTGAAGCAGGATTTCGTTTTGCGCGGCAAAGTGCGCGATCCGGTTTGGGCGCCTTTTGCTCGCTGATCGTTTGATTATTCGCTCAAGTTGAAGGGAGAACCGCCATGCAATATTTCATCAAGACGTTGATCGCCGCCGCTTCGCTGGCGCTGTTGGCCAGTTGCGCCTCGACCGGGGAGAACACCGAGGAGACCACCGACGCCACCGCAACCCAGCTGCCCGACGGCACGGGACAAGCGGCGGGCCAGGAGGCCTACAGCTACCCGTACGGGCAATCGCCGAGCGGCTACGATACCTTCGATACCAGCGGCGGCGAGTCTGCGGCCGGCGGGAGGGCCGGCGGCGGCCGGGCTGGCCGGGGAGGCGGCGCGGGCGGTAATGTCGTGTCGGCGGACCGGATCGTCTATTTTGAATACGACAGCGCCAACATCCGTGCCGAAAGCCGGCCGGTCATCGAAGCGAACGCGCGCGCGCTGAGCGGCAACCGGCGCGGCGTGACGCAACTGGAAGGCCACACCGACGAGCGCGGTAGCCGCGAGTACAACATCGCGCTGGGCGAGCGTCGGGCCAACGCGGTGCGTCAGGCCATGACCGCCATGGGCGTTTCCCCGCAACAGATCCGGGTCGTCAGTTACGGCGAGGAACGGCCGGCCGCCGCCGGCCAGGACGAGCAGAGTTACGCTCTGAACCGGCGCGTGGAAATCGTGTACTGATGGCGAGCGCGCGATGATTCTCCGCTATCGGCCGCTTTGGTTGTTACTTGCGACGCTGGGTGGCCTGGCGCCGCTTGGCGTCGTTCGGGGCCAGCGCCCTCCTCCAGATTATGAGCTGGCCCTGGAGCTTTTGGAGCGGGTCGAGCAGTTGGAGGCGGAAATCCGCCAAGTCCGCGGCGAGCTGGAGATGCAGCGGCATCGGCTTGAGCTGCTCCAGCAGGAGCGGGCCGCCGCTCCTCCAGCGGAGAGCGCAACTCCACCAGGGGCGGCGGTTCCAGCAATCCCGGAGCGGCCTGCCAGAACGGAGGATCGGTCGGAGCCGGTTCGACCTCCCGCCACCTCCGCGCCGCCTCCGGCATCTGCCGACCGCGGCGCAACCGCGCCACCGCCGATTTCGGCGCGGACCGAGCAGGGCGATTTCGATGCGGCGTTGGGCGAGTTACGCGAGGGTCGCTACGTGGGGGCAGTAGCGGATTTTCAGCGTTTTATGAGCGCTCATCCCGCCAGCGATCTGGCGGGCGACGCGCAATACTGGCTGGGAGAATCCCATTACCTCAGCCGGAATTACGAAGCGGCCAAGGACGCTTTCATCAATATGGGCCTGCATTATCCGCAAAGCGGGCGGCTGCCAGATGCGCTGCTGAAGTTGGGGTATATTTACGGCGAACAGGGTGAGACGGAACGGGCGCGCGAAGTCTTACAGAAGCTGGTGCAGGTTTACCCCAACACCCAGGCCGCCAGCCTAGCGGGACGACGGTTGCAGTCCCTGCAGTGATCGTCTCGCAAGCGGGCCTTGCGATTTCGCCCGATTGTTGTAGCATTGGCAGCCTTTTTCGGGCCGTTAGCTCAGTCGGTAGAG
>DPWB01000041.1 GCA_003527885.1 Candidatus Competibacteraceae bacterium | reverse complement strand
CCAAATCAAAACCAACCCCGCCGCCGTGCTGCGGGGCATTGTTCGGAAATACCGAGCCGATCCCGAAAGCTTCGATCCGTCGGCCGGATTCGGGAACGCCGAGGCCCGTCGCCGCCGCGCCGAGGCCGAGAAGCGGCTTCAGGCCGTCTTGGAGGCGCGCGACCCCGTACCCGCCACCTCACCCCTACCGGCTCGCCAAAGCGGCTCTAGGCCGCGCCCTGCCGGTCTGGACGCGATGTTGCGGGCCACTCGTCAGGTGCTTCACATGACGGGGTAGCGCGAGGAGGAAGAATCGATGTTCGACAGACGCGATAACGACGGTTGCGGGGAGCAGCTCCCCGGCCTCCGGCAAAAGACGCGGGTCTCCTCACTTTCCAGTCAATTCTTCGATTCTGGCGTCAATCGCCGGCAGCAGCACGCTCAGGCAGAACTGCTGCATGCTGTCGGGCGTGTGTTCGGCGATGTGCTTGAGCTTGAGCAGGTACGGTTCCGGCAGGCGCAGGTTGTAGACTTTGGCGACATCCGCCCGCACGCCGGGCGCTTCCCACGGATAGAGCGGCGGCGCGGCTTCCGGGGTGGTTGGAGCGAGCGCGGGCGGTTCGGTGGCCTGGACGCCAGCCCCACCGATGAACGCTTCCAGCGCGTCGCTGCTGCGACCGCCGATCTGGGGCGGCCGGCTGCTCAGCTTGCCTTCACTCACCATCGAACACCTCCCGGAACAACGCCAGCATCTCTTCCCCCGCTTTGGGATCGCCCGGCTTCAGTTCCTCCACGCTCAACCCATCCCGCGCCGCCTTGCGGTAGGCGATCCGGTCGCGGATGACGGCGGGCGACAGGCTGATGTGCTCGAAGTCGGCCAGCAGGCTCCGGGCCTCGGTCACCTCGCTCACCGAGGGGTTGGTCGAGGCGCGGCTGATGACCACCCACGCCCGCAACGCGGGATTGAAGCCCTGGGCGGTTTTCACTAGGTCGTCCATTCGGCCCAGCGTCCAGATGTCGAACTGCGAGGGCTGGATGGGGATATACACCCGCTCGGCCACTACCAGCGCCGCGCGCAGTTCCACCGAATCCCGGCCCCCGGCGTCGATGATCAGATCCTGGTAGCGGCGGGCGAGATCCCGCGCCTCGGTTTGCAGGCCCTTGCCGAATTTTTGGATGCAGGCGACGCGGGGTTGAACCTGCCCTTCATCGCGGCTTTGCGCCCAGTAGCTGGCGCTGGCCTGGATGTCGGTGTCGATCAATAGCACGTCGCGGCCCTGCAAGGCCCGCAGCGCCGCCAGCGTGGTTTTACCGGTCCCGCCCTTCTCCCCGCCGATCAGGATGATGCTCATGCCGGTTTGTCCTTGGTATCAAACGAAATCATACGGTATCACATCGTATAGTATGAAATCATATCATACTGTATTAACATCCAGGCACCGTTCGATAGCCGCGTTGTGCCCGCCGTTTCCCGACCGCTGCCAGTCGCGCCGCTCCCTCGGCGTAGGACGCGCAGGGCCGGTCCCGCATCTGGCCGAGCCGGGTGCCCCGCCGCCCCCAGCCCACCGTGAGCATCCACTCACCCCACAGGTCGGGGTGCAAGCACGCTTCGTAGTGGCGAGTGGATTTCTCCCAGCGCAATCGAACCCATGGTTGGACTTCCTGGTTCATGGTGGCTCTTCTCGGCTATACCCTATCCTACAAAACCATACAGTATCATACTATATCATATCATACAGAACGATACGGTATGAGATAGTATCGAATGAGATTAAGATTGAATGGTATTGATATTAGAAACAAAAATTTCCGAAAATTGAATATGAAAAATCGCGTTCGCCTGGCGCTTCCCGCCCGATGAATAGCCCCTTTTTCGCGGCGTCGGCCTATACTTGCGAAATCGGCTTATAGATTCAAATGAATAAAATCTGTATTTTAGCAATATCGAAAACCGCCTTTTGACGCAGCAGGCTCCCGAAGAGCGGGTGGAGGACAGCCATGAGTTTCGACCGGGAATTATTCGACGACGCTCGGAAAGAGTTCCTTTCGCATCTGCTGTACGCCAAGGGCCACAGCAAGACGACCTGTTACGTTTACAACTCCGACCTGGGGATTTGGCGCGACTGGCTGATCGAGGCCGGCAAGGACTGGCAAGCCGTCCAGTACCCGGACGTGGAGCAGTTCGCGGCGTGGCTGATGCGCGAGCGCGGCGTGAAGGCGCACATCGTCAACCGGCGCCTGAGCGCCCTCTCGACGTTCTACAAGTGGCTGCAACGCGGCGGCATCGTGGACACCGACCCGGTGGCGCTGGCGGAAAAGCCCAAGCGCCCGCTGCGGATTCCGGTCTGGCTGGAGCGGGAGGAGCAACAACGACTGGAAGCCACGATCAAAGACCGGCGCAACATCCCGATCAACATCTTCGGGAACAATCAGGTCAGGATGACCGAGACCCGGCGCCGCTACGAGATGCTGTTCGGGTTGATGCTCAACAGCGGGCTACGCATCAGCGAGGCTTTGCGTTTAAAGGCGTCAGACGTGCGGCTGGTGGACGGCACGGCCAGATCGGTACGGGTGATCGGGAAGGGCGATAAGGAGCGCCTGGTGCCCCTTCCAGGGGCCTTTGGCGCGGTGTTCGGGTTCTGGTTGAAGGACCGGAATCGGGGAGAGGCGATTTTCGCCAAGGCGGACGGCAAACCCGTATCGCCGCAAGCGGCCGGGGCCTACCTGCGGCTGATGCTGAAGAAGGCCGGCATCGAGAAAAAGATTTCGCCCCACAAGCTGCGCCACACCTACGCCAC
>DPWB01000376.1 GCA_003527885.1 Candidatus Competibacteraceae bacterium | reverse complement strand
CAAGCGCGACGTGGTGATCCTGCTGGATTCCATCACCCGGCTGGCGCGAGCCTACAACACCGTGGTGCCGGCGTCCGGCAAGGTGCTGACCGGCGGCGTGGACGCCAACGCCCTGCAAAAGCCGAAACGCTTTTTCGGGGCGGCGCGCAACATCGAGGAAGGCGGCTCGCTGACCATCATCGCCACCACGCTGATCGATACCGGCTCGCGCATGGACGATGTTATTTACGAGGAATTCAAAGGCACCGGCAACATGGAAATCCATCTCGACCGGCGGATTTCCGAAAAGCGGGTGTTTCCGGCCATCGACATCAACCGCTCCGGCACCCGCCGCGAGGAGCTGCTGACCGACCCGGACGATTTGCAGAAGATGTGGATTTTGCGCAAGTTGTTGCACCCGATGGACGAGTTGCAGGCGATGGAATTCATGTTGGAACGCTTGAAGGCCAATAAAACCAACCGGGAATTTTTCGAGGCCATGAAGCGTTGAAACCACAGTGTGCCGCTCTTCTCCGAACGCGGCCGCCACCCAAATGAATTCTTCCGCCGATACCGCCACCCGCTTTCAAGCTCTGCGTCACCCGCTCTTGCCCGCATTTCTGGCTTGGCCTTTTTCCAAGATTCCCGGCCCGATTCATTCGACCGTGTTGGCTACCGCGTTGAACGCGCTTTTTGCCGGGAGCGTCCGCGAGGGCGAATTTGAGTTCTTGCGCGACCGAGTTTTAGCGATTCAGGTACGCGACGCCAAAGCGAACTATCTGTTTCGCTACGCTGGCCCCGCCGGTTTCGTGGCCTGTCGCCCCGACCAAAAACCGGAGTTGACCATCAGTGGGACGGTCTACGATTTTCTGGCGTTGGTGACCCGGCGCGAAGACTCCGACACGCTGTTTTTCAACCGGCGCGTCGTCATGGCAGGCGATACCGCCCTGGGGCTGTAACTCAAAAATTGGCTGGATGGGGTAGATCTTGAAGCCATCAGCGGGCTGGCGCCGCCATTGCTGCGCGCCGCTGATGGGTTGAAGGGGGTTTACGGGCGATTCAGGCGTTGAGAAGCCGGGATTCGTTCCAATCCCAAAATTGCCGGGCACGCGCCATGAGCTTGCTCCAAACAGATGATTTTCGAGCCGGTAATGGGGCACCGTTATCGGGATCACCCGGATCGCCCCCCATGATTTGGCTCGCCAATAGCACGCATTGATCGCAGATATAAACCCTTGGGCCAGCGACCAGCTTGGAGACTTCGGTTTCGCTTCTTCCGCAAAACGAACAACACAGTTGTCTGTTCTTGGACATGTTACTTACCTCCACCACCAAATGTAGGTTGTACCGTAAACAAAGACTTCGGTTTCCACATTCGCCGACCGGCCGGCTTGAACTGACGCCAGGTATGCCGCGACAATTCAACAGGGATTCCCCGACGCTTCCCCCCCAATCCCGCCAGAAAACGCTAGGTCTGGTCGCTGTAAACGTTGATCCCGGTACCGAGCACGAACCCGGTCCCAATGCTTGGCGTGCGCGTAGCGGATGCCCTGCGCCGCCGTCTTGGCATCGAAGTGCAGGCCGGGGAAATGGCGGGCGTTGGTGTCGTCCCGAAAGCCGAGATAAACCGAATCGGCCCCGTTGTCCACAGCCGTTTTCAGGGAAGGCAGATTGCCGGCGGGGCAGACCAGTTCCAACGGTCTCGCCCGGGCGGCTGGCGTCGATACGGCCATGTCTAGTCCCCCTGCTCTCGGGCGATAGCCCGATAGCCGATGTCGGTGCGGTAATAAGCACCTTCCCAATGCACCCGTTTGGCCAGGTTATACGCCGAGTGTTGCGCGGCGGCGACCGTGTTGCCGAGCGCGGTCGCGCACAGCACCCGGCCGCCGTGCGTCACGACAGAACCGTTCTCGGTCTCCAGCGTCCCGGCATGAAACAGCATCGCCCCGTCGCCCAGTTCTTCACGGTGGCGCGGCAGCCCCTCGATGACATCATCCTTGCGGTACGCGCCGGGATAACCGGCGGCGACCATCACCACGCCCAGCGCGGGTCGCGGGTCCCAATCCGCTGCAACCCGGTCCAACCGTCCGTCCAGCGCCGCCTCGCACAAGTCCACCAGATCGGAACGCAAGCGCATGATTAACGGCTGAGCTTCGGGATCGCCGAGCCGGCAGTTGTATTCCAGCACCTTGGGGCCATCGGCGGCGATCATCAGGCCCGCATAGAGAAAGCCGACATAACGGTGGCCTTCCGCCGCCATGCCGCGCACGGTCGGCTCGATGACTTCGGCCATGATCCGGTCGTGCAGTTCCGGCGTCACCACCGGCGCGGGCGAATACGCGCCCATGCCGCCGGTGTTGGGGCCGCGGTCGCCGTCGTCGCGCGCCTTGTGATCCTGGGAGGAGGCAAAGGGCAGAATGTGCTCGCCGTCGGTCATGACGATGAAGCTGGCTTCCTCGCCGTGCAGGAACTCCTCCACCACCACCCGCCGACCGGCCTCGCCAAAGTCCGTGCCGCTGAGCATCCCGCGGACGGCGGCGATGGCTTCCAACTCGCTTTGCGCCAGAATCACCCCTTTACCGGCCGCCAATCCGTCGGCCTTGACCACCACCGGCGCGCCCATCTCGCCGATGAACGCTTCCGCCGCATCGGGGTCGGTGAAGCTTTGATAGCGCGCGGTCGGGATGTGGTGGCGGGCCAGAAAATCCTTGGTGAAGGTCTTGGAGCCTTCCAGTTGCGCCGCCGCCTTGGACGGCCCAAAACAGCGCAATCCCGCTTGCTTGAACAAGTCGGTGATACCCAACACCAACGGCACTTCCGGGCCGATGAGGGTGAGATCGACCCCATGACCTCGCGCGAATTTGAGCAATTCCGGCGGGTTGTCGGCGGTGATGGCGATGTTGGTCGCTTTCGGTTCGCGGGCGGTGCCGGCATTACCCGGCGCGATGTAGACATTGCGGACGCGGCTGGATCGCGCGACCTTCCAGGCGAGCGCGTGTTCGCGGCCACCGCCGCCGACGATCAAAACATTCATGTCCCTCACCCCCGGCCCCTCTCCGTCTGGGAGAGGGGAGCATTAGTTAGTGGCGGAAATGCCGCATTCCGGTAAACACCATGGTCATGCCGCGCTCGTCGGCGGCCGCGATCACTTCCTTGTCCCGCATCGAACCGCCCGGCTGGATCACGGCGCTGATGCCGTAGCCGGCGGCGAGGTCAACGCCGTCGCGAAACGGAAAAAAAGCGTCCGACCCCAGCGCCGCGCCTTGCAATGCCAACTGTTCCTCCTCGGCTTTCATGGCGGCGATCCGCGCCGAGAACACC
>DPWB01000339.1:5928-8613 GCA_003527885.1 Candidatus Competibacteraceae bacterium | reverse complement strand
CGCCGACGGTGATGGCCGAATCGGCGACGTTAAAGGTTGGCCAGTACCAGCGGTCGTAGTAGAGCTGGATGAAGTCGATAACGTGTCCCAGCCAGGCCCGGTCGATCAGATTGCCGATCGCGCCGCCCAGGATCAACGCCAACGCCGCGCCCAGCCGTTTTTCGTGCGGCTTGAGCCGCCACAGCCACACGATCAGACCGATGCCGACCAGCGTGCTCAGGCTCAGGAAAAACCAGCGTTGCCAGCCGCCGGCATCACGCAGGAAGCTGAACGCCGCGCCGGTGTTGTAGGTGAGCATCCAATTGAACGACGGTAACACCGCCACCGGCTGGTGCATCACCAGCAACGTTTCGGCAAGGCATTTGGTGGCTTGATCGAGCGCCACGACCGCCGCGCTCAACCAGCCGCACCACCGGGGCGCGGCCATCAGGCGTAACGCCGGGTTTCGCCGCTGCCGGTCACATTCTCCACACAGCGACCACACAGTTCGGGATGTTCGGCGTTCTGGCCCACGTCTTCGCGGTGATGCCAGCAGCGCACGCATTTGGTGTGGGCGGTGGGCAGCACGCGGACGGCGAGCGCTTGGCCGTTGACTTGGACTTCGAGAGCGTCGGCCGGCCGCGCCGCCAGCGGGTGCAACCGGGCATAAGAGGTGATGCAGAAAAACCGCAGTTCGTCTTCCAACTTTCCTAAGTCGGCGGCCAGCGCGCCGTCACAGTACAAATCCAGTTCCGCGTCCAGACCGGAGCCGATGCCGCCGGCCACTCGCAGTTTTTCCAGTTCTTTGCTGACCGCCTCGCGGACCGCGATCAGCCGCTCCCAATACGCCGCGTTGAACGGATCAGTGTCAGCCACCGCAAACAGGCCGCTATACCAAGTCGTCAAAAACACCGACGGCCCGCGTTGGCCGGGCGCATTGCGCCAGATTTCCTCGGCGGTGAAACTCAAAATCGGCGCCAGCCAGCGGGTCATCGCTTCCAGGATGTGATGCATCGCGGTTTGCACCGAGCGGCGGGCGAGGCTATCGCGTGGGGTGGTGTATTGGCGGTCCTTGATGATATCGAGATACAGGCTGCCCAGGTCCACCGAGCAGAAGTTATGGATTTTCTGGTAGATCAGATGGAACTGATACTGTTCGTAATGCTCCAGGATTTCATCTTGCAAACGGCGGGTGCGATCCACCGCCCACCGATCCAGCGGCAACATCCGTTCCGGCGGCACTTGATGTTGCGCCGGATCGAAGCCCTTGAGGTTGGCCAGCAGAAAGCGGGCGGTGTTGCGCATCCGCCGGTAGGAGTCGGCCATGCGCTTGAGAATTTCGTCGGAAACATTCATCTCGCCGCGATAGTCGGTCGCCGCCACCCACAGCCGCAACACATCCGCGCCGAGCGAGTTGACCACCTTTTGCGGCGCGACCACGTTGCCCAGCGATTTCGACATCTTGCGGCCCTGGGCGTCCACGGTGAAGCCATGCGTCAGCAAGCCTTTGTACGGCGCGACGCCGCGCATCGCCACCGAGGCCAGCAGCGAGGACTGAAACCAGCCGCGATGCTGGTCGGAGCCTTCCAAATACAGATCGGCGGGAAAGCGCAGTTCGGGCCGACGATCCAGCACCGAAAGATGGGTGATGCCGGAATCGAACCAGACATCGAGCGTATCCCGAACTTGATCGTAGTCCGCCGCCTCCGCGCCCAGCAATTCGGCCGGGTCGAGTTCGAACCAGGCGTCGATACCACCCTGTTCGATGCGTTGCGCCGCCCGCTCCATCAGCTGCTGGGTATTCGGGTGCAGTTCGCCGGTCTGCTTGTGGGTGAACAGGGTGATCGGCACCCCCCAATAGCGCTGGCGGGATACGCACCAGTCGGGACGGTTTTCCACCATGCCTTGCAGACGCGCCTCGCCCCAGTCCGGGGTAAAGCGCAGCTTCTTGATTTCGGCCAGGGCCAGCGCGCGCAAGCCGTGCGGTTGATCCATGCCGATGAACCATTGCGGGGTGGCGCGGAAGATGATCGGTGTCTTGTGCCGCCAGCAATGCGGGTAACTGTGTTGCAAGCGGGCGACCCGCAGCAACATGCCGCGCGCTTTGAGCGCGTCGATGACCCGATCGTTGGCGGCGAAGACATGCAAGCCGGCGAACAGCGGCACGTCGGCCAAAAATTTACCGTCCGGCCCGACCGGATTGTCCACCGGCAGACCGTAGCGCGAGCCGACCACATAGTCTTCCTGACCGTGAGCCGGTGCGGTGTGCACCAGCCCGGTGCCGGCTTCGGTGGTGACATGCTCGCCCAGGATGACCGGCACTTCGCGGTCGTAAAACGGATGGCGCAAGGCTAAACCTTCCAGGTCCGCGCCCGCGCCGTAGGCGATGATCCGGTAATCGTCGATGCCCCAGCGCGCCAGCGAGTCCTGGAGCAAGGGTTCAGCGACCAGCAGCCGTTCCTGGCCCCGGTCGGTTACGACTTGCGCCACCACGTACTCGAAGCCGGGATTGACCGCCACCGCCCGGTTGGCCGGCAAGGTCCACGGCGTGGTGGTCCAGATCACCACGGCCAGCGGGCCTTTGCCGTCGTGGCCTTCGACGTGGCGGCAGCGGGCCAGCAACGCCTCGGGGTCCGCCACCGGGAAGCGCACGTCGATGGCCGGCGAATCGCGATCCTCGTATTCGACCTCGGCCTCGGCCAGCGC
>DPWB01000339.1:0-5696 GCA_003527885.1 Candidatus Competibacteraceae bacterium | reverse complement strand
CGGCCAGCGCCGAACCGCAGTCGATGCACCAGTAGACCGGTTTGGAGCCGCGATACAAATGACCGTTGGCGATGATCCGCGCCAGCGCGCGCACGATGTCGGCCTCGGCCCGAAAATCCATGGTCAAATACGGTTTTTCCCAGTCTCCCAGCACCCCGAGCCGCTGGAAATCGGCGCTTTGACTGGCGACCTGTTCGCTGGCGAAGGCCCGGCACGCAGCGCGAAACTCGCGGGCGTCCACCTTGACCCCGACCTTGCCCAACTTCTTTTCCACCATTTGCTCGATGGGCAGGCCGTGGCAATCCCAACCCGGTACGTAAGGCGCGTCGAAACCGCTCAAGGTACGGGATTTGACGATGATGTCCTTCAACACCTTGTTGACGGCGTGACCGATGTGGATGGCGCCATTGGCGTAAGGCGGGCCATCGTGCAGCACGAATTTCGGCCGCCCGGCGAACTCGGTGCGCTGGCGCCGATATAAGTCCAGTTCCCGCCAATGGCGCAGCGTATCCGGCTCGCGCTTGGCCAGATCGGCTTTCATCGGAAAATCGGTGTGGGGAAGATTGAGGGTATCTTTGTAATCAGCCACGGCAAACCTCTAAAAACCAATGCGAAAAACCTCCGGTCTTCATGGGGGCGGAGGCGGTTTATCCATTCACCTTTTAACTCCCCCCGGCGCTAAAAGAGCGGGGGGCAAGATGTCTCGCGCGGAAAAATAAGCCCGGGCGCTTTGTTCGTCCCGCTGAATTTGCAGCCGCAAGGCGTCCAGGGATTCAAAGCGCTGTTCGGGGCGCAAATAGTGCAGGAAATCCACCTTGGCGTGCTGGCCGTAGAGGTCGCCCCGATAATCGAGCAAATGGACTTCCAAGCGCTCGTGATCGCCTTGCACGGTAGGGCGACGGCCGACGTTGGCGATGCCGGGCCAGGGCGGTAAGGCGCGCCCGCTCATCAGCACGGCGTAGACGCCGTAAACCGGCGTGACGCGCCGGTGCAGGTGGAGGTTCGCGGTCGGAAAACCGATGGTGCGGCCGCGCTGGTCGCCGTAGGCCACCCGGCCGCATAGGTCGTAAGGTCGGCCCAGTAACCGCATCGCCAGCTCTAGATCGCCTTGAGCCAAGGCTTGGCGGACGCGGGTGCTGCTGACCCGTTCGCCGTCCAGGAGATAACTGTGGGTGTTCGAGACCGTAAACCCGTGGCGCTGACCGGCTTCGACCAACATGGCGAAATCGCCGGTTCGGCGGTGGCCGAAGCGGAAATCATCGCCGACCACCAAATAGCGGACGCCCAAACGCTCGACCAGCAAATCCTCGATGAAGCGTTGCGCCGGCAAGGCCGCCAGCCGGTGGTCGAATTCCAGGCACAGCACCCGTTCGATGCCCAGCCCGTCCAGCGCCAGCAATTTTTCCCGCAGGCGCATCAGTCGCGCCGGCGGAGCGGCGGGGCCGGCGAAGAATTCTTGCGGCTGCGGTTCGAAGGTGATGACCAGACGCGGCAAACCGAGCTGGGAAGACGGTTCGGCCAGTTGGTTCAGAATCGCTTGGTGGCCGAGGTGCACCCCGTCGAAATTGCCGATGGTGGCGACGCAACCCCGATGGCGGGGCCGCAAATTGTGCTGGCCGCGAATCAATTCCATGCTGGTCGTCGCTAGTGGGAGCAGGTTGCGGGCGAAAACCGCCATTATAGGGACAATCGCTCAGCTCTTGACACACCGGCGGCCGTTCTTTTCCCGCGCGCGTCCCTGCCTCCGGTCGTCCGTAGCGCGGTCAGGCCGACAAGGCGAGGCGGCGTCCCGGCCAGTCCCACAGCTCGCGCGGGAAATCGCGATACAGCTCCCGAAACGCTTGATCGTAGCGCCGCTCGGCGTTGATCGCCCGCGCCAGTTCCCAAGGGCGGATCGGGTGGCGCTCCACCCGCAGCGGATTGCGCCGGGACGCTTCGCGCACCTGCCGCGCAAAGAGCTCGCTGAATTCGCGCAACGGCAGGGTCGTGGGCGTCAGCGGGTGCATACAATCGTGCAGATCGTAAGCGTCGCCGGCCCAGAACGAGGGTCGGGCCGCATCGTAATCGGCGGTGCCGGGGGAGGGGGTGCAGACCGTGAAACTGCATTGCACCGGCGGCAGGGCGTTGACGTAGTGGCGCAGATGATCGAATTCGGCGTGGCCGTATTCGGGGCGGACCATGAAGGCGGCGTGACAGGCGATGCCCAGCTTGCGCAAGGTTTCATGGGCGCGCTCGTTGTGCGAGACCGTGCCGCCCTTGCGCACCGCCTTCAATTCCTGGTTGGTGGTGAACTCGAAACCGACGAACACGCCGTCCAGCCCGATTTCCTTCCAGCGGCGCATCAGGTCCGGGTAGCGCAGGATGGTGGTGGCCCGCGCCCAGGCGAAATAGCGTTTCTTGATCCCCCGTTTTTCGATGGCGTCGGCCAGCTCGAAGCCGTATTGCTCGTCGATGAAATTCTCGTCGTCGGCAAAATAGACGTGATCGACGCTGATGCGCGAGAGATCCTCGGCCACCACGTCCGCCACGCGCGGCATGTGGGTGGTGCCGCTCAGGAACGGCACGATACAGAACGAGCAGGTCATCTTGCAGCCGTAGGAGGTGCGCGCCATCGCCACCCGCGGGTACAACACCTGCCAGTCGCGCGGGTTCTCGCACACCCAGACGCAGTAATAGGCTCGGCTGTCCCACAGGTCGCGGCGCGGGATCGGGATAGTGCGCGGATCGGGATAGCGCGGCCACACTTTGGCGGCTTGTTCGTCGAAGCGGTCGCCGGTAAAGAGCAGATTGTTGATCCCTTCCGGCTCCTCGCCCTTGGCGAGCGCCACCACCAGAGCGCCGAACGGTCCGCTCCCTTCGCCGCGCACGATGTAGTCGATGTCCGGGATATTGCAGTCGGCGGGCGCGACGGTGGCGTGATGGCCGCCGACCACGATCCGCGTTTTCGCCATCAAGCGGCGTACCGTGCCGGCCAAGCGCTTCATCCGGCCCGATTCGTGGCTGTAAGCGGTGAACCCCACCAAGTCGGGCTTAAAGCGCGCCAACTCGCGCTCGAACGCGGCTTCGGCGAAGCGATACAGCCGCAAATCGAGCACGCGAACCTCGTGTTCGGGCGCGATCGCGGCGGCCAAATAGCCAAATTCCAGCGGCTCCAGGCATTGGAAGCGTTGCAGGCCGAGCACGGTCTTGAGGTGGGCTTGGGGTTTGACGAGCAGAATCCGCATGGATCGTTCTCTCAGCGAGGGAGTACGGCTCACACTATAACTGAATCCTGAGCGATTTGGTCAGGTTACCGGACGAGCTCGCCAGCGCGATCAGTCCTGCCGCAGCATCAGGTGGCGCGGCCGGACGCCGACCGCCAGCACCGCCAGCACCAAGCTTGCGCCACCTGCCGCAATCAGCCAGCTCAGATGCCACAGCCGTTCTTGGGCGCTGGCGAGCGTCCAGCTTTCCAGATCGCCGGCTCCGCACCACAGCACCACGCCCATCACCAGATTGGCGATGGCCAGTTGAATCATGAACTTAGCCCAGCCGGTGCGCGGCTGGTAAATCCCGCGCTGCCGCAGGTTGTAAAACAGCAAGCCGGCATTGAGAAAAGCGGCCAGCGAAGTGGCCAGCGCCAGTCCGGCGTGCGCCAGCGGCCAGACGAGGATCAACACCAGCACCGTGTTGGCGATCATCGCAATCACCCCATACTTGACCGGGTTGCGGGTGTCCTTGCGCGCGTAAAAGCCGGGCGCCAGCACCTTGATCAGCATGAAAGCGACCAAGCCCGAGGCGAAGGCCATCAGGCTGCGGGCCGACATGGCCACATCGTGCGCGTCGAACTGGCCATATTGAAACAAGGCCGCCAGCATCGGCCCCGACAGTAGAACCAGCGCCACGGTGGCCGGCACGCCGATCAGCAAGGCCCAGCGCAGCGCCCAATCCAGGGTTTGCGAGAACCCGGCCGTCTCGGCGCTGGCGTGTTGGCGGGACAACTTGGGCAGGATGACCGTACCCAGAGCGACCCCGAAAATACCGAGCGGAAATTCCACCAAGCGGTCGGAGTAGTACAGCCAACTGACGCTGCCTGAAGCCAGAAACGAAGCGACCACCGTATCGATCAGCAAATTGACCTGCGCCACCGAGGAACCGAAGATCGCCGGCAGCATCAGCTTCAGCACTTGTTGCACGCCTCCCGAGGCCCAACCCCAGCGCGGGCGCGGCAGCAGCTTCACCTGTCGCAAGAAAGGAAGCTGGAAGGCCAACTGGATGATGCCAGCCATGAACACGCCCCAGGCCAGACCGACGACGGGGCGCTCCATGCGGGGAGCGAGCCACACGGCGGCGGCGATCATGGTCAGGTTCAATAACACCGGCGTGATCGCGGGAATCGCGAATTTGCCGCAACTGTTCAACACGCCACCGGCGAAGGCCGTCAAGGAAATGAACAAAAGGTAAGGAAAGGTGATGCGCAGCATCTCCACCGTCAGCTCGTATTTGCCGGCGTCCGAGGTGAAGCCGGGCGCGAACAGCAGGATCAGCACCGGCGCGGCCAGTACCCCGACGGCCGTGATCAACAGCAAAATCGCGCCGAGCGTGCCGGCGACCCGATCGACCAGCTCCTTCAATTCCTCCCGCGAGCGCTGGGTTTGGTATTCGGAAAACACCGGGACAAAGGCTTGCGAGAATGCGCCCTCCGCGAACAGCCGGCGCAAGAAGTTGGGGATGCGGAAGGCGACGAAAAAGGCGTCGGTACCGGCTCCCGCGCCGAACATCTGAGCGTACACCATGTCGCGGATGAAGCCGCTGACGCGGGACAGCGAGGTCATGGCGCTGACGATGCCGGTGGATTTGAGGAGAGACTTGCTCATGGAGATGCGATCCCGCGCGCGGCGATTTGGAAGGCGCGGATGATAGCCGGATTGGTCGGGGCTGTCAGCGGTGAAGCGCGGCGGGGATTGACAGAACGGCGGGAACTGTCATCATTATCACCCTTTTTTTTGAACCCAAACCGTGCCACGTTTATCTTGTTGTGTCGTAAGGAGTCTTGATTTTGGCCAACACCGCTCAAGCGAAAAAGCGCGCCCGTCAGGCGGAAAAACACCGCCAGCACAATGCCAGTATGCGTTCCATGTTCCGCACCTACGTCAAGCGGGTGATCAAGGCGATTCAGACCGGCGACAAGAGCAAAGCCGAGTCCGAATACCAAACCGCCGTGCCGGTGATCGACCGGATGGCGCGCAAAGGTCTGATTCACGCCAATAAAGCCGCTCGCCACAAGAGCCGCCTGACCCATCACATCCGCGATATGCAGTCCTGAGCTGCTTTCCTGGCCAAAGCCTCCGGTCGTTCCAACGAAAAAGGCTTACGGCACCATACCGCAAGCCTTACCGTTTGGTGGGCCCTGTAGGACTCGAACCTACAACCAAGGGATTATGAGTCCCCTGCTCTGACCGTTGAGCTAAGGGCCCGAAGGAATGGGGATTTTATCGGTCGTTTTGCCGCTTTGCCAGCCGGGATCATTCCAGGTCCAGAAAACTGCGCAACTGCTCCGAACGGTTTGGATGCCGTAGTTTGCGCAGCGCCTTGGCCTCGATCTGGCGGATGCGCTCGCGGGTGACGTCGAACTGCTTGCCGACTTCCTCGAGCGTGTGATCCGTCTTCATTTTGATGCCGAAGCGCATGCGCAGCACCTTGGCTTCCCGCGTCGT
>DPWB01000055.1 GCA_003527885.1 Candidatus Competibacteraceae bacterium | reverse complement strand
AATACAGTTTCTTGTTTACTTTTTTTTTTATTTTTACAAGCAGAAGACGGCATACGAGATCTAGTACGGTCTCGTGGGCTCGGAGATGTGTATAAGAGACAGGTGGTGGGAGGGGCCACCGCCAGGTTGACGGCATCGCCCGGCAAGGCGCACGCGCCGGCCGCGGGGGTTTGGGTGACCACGAGATCCGTGGTATTGCTGCCCGCTGGGGTCACGGCGCCGACAATCAGGCCAACGCCCGTAAGCGCGGTAGTGGCGGCGGCTTGGGTCTGTCCGACGACATTCGGTACGGCGACGTTCGGAGCGGTGATGTTAGGGGTGCAAGCGCCGAATGCCAGATTGGTCGATAGGATCAATCCTATGAAAACCAGCAGGCACGACGTACACAGAAATCCGATTTTTGATCTCATTAGAAAAAGCTCCCCGCTTTAAGGCATTACAGCGCTGGTACACCTGCCCTGTTCGGAAGGCGCGGTCCGAGAGAGCCGCGTCATCCTCCCTGTTAATAAAGCAAGTATAGCACCATTATTTTGAAACTTTTTTATAGCAAACGTGGTGCCAATGACAATTTATATCGGTTATCTGGCGCCATGCTGTCGAAATTGCCTACGTCAATCCCCGGTTGCCGAACCGGTTGGAGCAACGGGGCTGATATTTTGATTACAATGGATCAACGTCGAACACCCGAAGCGCGCACAAGTACCTCATATCCATGTCTCCCGCTCTCTCTCGCATTTTCCTGGTCGGTCTGATGGGCGCCGGCAAGACCACCGTCGGCCGTCGGCTGGCGCAGACGCTGCGGCGGGATTTCGCCGACAGCGATCACGAAATCGAACGCCGCGCCGGAGCGAGCATCCCGCTCATTTTCGAGCTGGAAGGCGAGGCGGGGTTCCGGTCCCGCGAAAAAGCCATCATCGCCGAACTCACCCGGCGTCCGGCCATCGTGCTCGCCACCGGTGGCGGCGCCGTTCTCGATGCCGACAACCGCCGCTGTCTGATCGGGCGCGGCTTCGTGGTGTACCTGTGCGCCTCGGTAGACGAACTGCTGCGCCGCACTCATCTCGATAATAACCGTCCGCTGCTGGATACCGCCGATCCTCGGACGCGCTTGGTGCAGTTGCTGGAGCAGCGCGACGCGCTCTACCGAGAAGTGGCGGATTGCGTTATTTCAACCGAAGGCCGGCCATTAAAACAAGTGGTGCGGGACATCCTGCGCCGGCTGGAGGATGATCGACCCTGAAACCTTACCAGAATCCCTCTTGACCTTATGAAAACGCTTCACGTCGAACTCGGCGACCGCCGCTATCCCATTTACATCGGCCCCGGTTTGCTGGATCGAGCCGATTTACTGCGGGCGCATATTCCGGGCCGGCAGGTGTTGGTGGTCAGCAACACCACGGTTGCTCCGCTCTATCTCGAGCGCGCCCGCGCGGCGTTGGCGGGGCTGCGCCACGAAGCGATGATCCTCCCCGACGGCGAGCAATACAAGACGCTGGAAGTCCTAAATGAAGTATTTACCGCCTTGTTGGATCGGCGCTTCGACCGCAACTGCACGCTGCTGGCCCTCGGCGGCGGCGTGATCGGGGATATGGCCGGTTTTGCGGCGGCCTGCTACCAGCGCGGCGTGCCCTTCATTCAGGTTCCCACCACGCTGCTGGCGCAAGTCGATTCCTCGGTCGGCGGCAAAACCGCCGTCAACCATCCCCTGGGCAAAAATATGATCGGTGCGTTCTATCAGCCGCTTTGCGTGGTGGCCGATACGGAGACGCTGGCCACCTTGCCCGACCGCGAGCTCAGCGCCGGCGTGGCCGAAGTCATCAAGTATGGCCTGATTCGCGATTTGCCGTTTCTGGAGTGGCTGGAGCAGCACATCGAACGGCTGCTCGCCCGCGAAGCCGCCGCGCTGACCGAAGCCATCGACCGTTCCTGTCGCAACAAGGCCGAGATCGTCGCCGCCGACGAACGGGAAACCGGCGAACGCGCTCTGCTCAATCTCGGCCACACCTTCGGCCATGCCATCGAGACCGGATTGGGTTACGGGCGCTGGTTGCACGGTGAGGCGGTGGCGGCAGGGATGCTGTTGGCGGCCGATCTGTCGGCGCGATTGGGTTGGTTGGGTGGGGAGCAGGTGGCGCGGGTTCGGGCGTTGCTCGCCCGCGCTCGATTGCCGCTGGAGCCGCCCGCGGAATTGACCGCCGATGATTTTCTGCGGCTGATGGCGGTGGATAAAAAGGTCAAGGACGGCCAGCTGCGCTTGATCTTGCTGCGCGGTTTGGGGCGCGGGGTCATCGCCGACGGCGTCGACCCGCGCCTGTTGCGGGAAACGTTGGCCCGGCAGCCCCCTGGAAAAGCGGGTTAGCGGCGCGCAATCCGCCCGGCGGCGCTTCTGACGCTACCGGGAAGCGCGGCTACTTGGGAGTTTTCGCGTTCTCAAGATCGGAGTAAGTGGTCGCGTGGTGCGAGCGGTCGATGTCCAAACCGAGTTGCAAGCCGATCTGGGACAGGGAGAAAATGCCGCGCACCGCCGGTTTGCCGGTCCGGGGGTCGGTGTCCAGCGCCATCGCGTGCTGGCGGTTGACGTGGCGCAGCGTGGCGATGATATCGCCCACGCGCGCCTTCGACACGTCTTCCATCAACAGCACCTCCAGCTTGGGCTTGAGGGTCATGATATCGGCGACCAGCAAATCTTCCCAAGCGCCGCCGGCCTTGGCCAGGATACGCTTGGGCTTGTCGCCCTCGATATCGCGGCTGGTGAGCAAGCCTACGACCTGCCCGTCGGCGTCGCGCACCAACAGCATCCGAACGCCGCGCTTGACCATCATTTCCAGGGCCTTGTTGACGGGTGTGGACAGCTCTGTCGTATAGGCGGTGACCTGGTTCAGATCGGTCATGACGCTGATGGCGGGATCGTCCTCGGTGACGTGCTCCGGCAGCTGTTGCCTCGGCCGAAAGTAACCGGCGCCGGTTTCAAAATGATGAAACGGAAGCAGTTGATACGGTTGAGGCATGGGGGATCTCCATGAGTGGGGGAGGGGATGGGTTCTGGGAAAACCGAACGCTGAATCAGGGTCGGTCTGCGGCGGGACTCGCCGGTTAACGCCGCCGGGCGAGCCGGGCCATGATATCGTCCGTCCAGTCCAGAATCGCGCGCACGCGCGGGGTCAACAAACTCCAAGCTTCGGCGTGATCGACCCAGCGATAATCGCTATGCTCGGGTCGGCCGAGTTGAGGGTTGTCGGGCAACCGGACCTCGGTCGTGGTGGATTCGGCGAGGTAATAGCGCGCGACCTTGCGACCTTGATTATAGGGGTAGGTTTCCCGGTAGACATCGCCCCAGCGAAAACGCAGTTCGGTCAGGGTGGTTTCCTCTTCCACTTCGCGGATGGCCGCCTGCAGGGGCGATTCGTCCACCTCCACCACACCCTTGGGGAAATCCCAATAATTGTAGGCTTTCAGGAGCAAATAATCGTAATGATCGCGGTTCCAGTGGACCACCACGACCCCGGAAGACAAAATCCGGGTATAGGTGGCTTTGAGGTTTGTCATGCGCATCACTTCGCGCCGCTCACACTGCCGCTAGGGAATGATAGGGCACGCTCGCCTCACGCGCGGCCTCGACCAGCACCCGAACATGTTCGGGGTCGGTCCAAGGCTGAATGCCGTGGCCGAGATTGAAAACGTGGCCGTCGCCGGGACCGAAGTCAGCGAACACGCGCGCGGTCTGCGAGCGAATGCCGTCAGGCCCGGCGGCCAGCACGGCGGGATCGAGATTGCCTTGCAACGCGACGCGCGCACCCACCCGGCGGCGGGCCTCGCCCAAATCCACCGTCCAATCCACGCCCAGCGCGTCGCAGCCGGTCGCGGCAAGATCTTCCAGCCAAGCGCCGCCACCCTTGGTAAACAGAATGACCGGTATGCGTCGTTGCTCGGCCTCCCGCTTCAGGCCGGCGACGATGCGCGCCATGTAGTCCAACGAAAATTCCCGATAGGCGCGCGGCGCGAGAATGCCGCCCCAGGTATCGAATACCATCAACGCCTGCGCGCCGGCCGCCGTTTGGGCGTTGAGATAGGCCGTGACCGCTCGGGCGGTCACCTCCAACAGTTGATGCAAAAGTTTCGGTTGATCGTAGAGCAACCCTTTGACGCGGATGAAATCCTTGCTGGAGCCCCCTTCGACCATATAGGTCGCCAGCGTCCACGGGCTGCCGGCGAAGCCGATCAGGGGAACCCGGCCGGCTAATTCACGGCGGGTCAGCCGTACCGCATCCATCACGTAGCGCAGCTCCTTTTCGGGATCGGGTGCATCCAGGCGGGCGATGTCGGCCGATGAGCGCACCGGCCGGGCGAAGCGTGGCCCTTCGCCTTCGCTGAACGACAGGCCAAGCCCCATGGCATCGGGTATAGTCAAGATGTCGGAAAACAAAATAGCGGCATCGAGCGGAAATCGTTCCAGAGGTTGCAAGGTCACTTCACAGGCCAGTTCCGGCGTTTGGCACAATGTCAAAAAACTGCCGGCTCGGGTGCGGGTAGCGCGATATTCCGGTAAATAGCGGCCGGCCTGGCGCATCAGCCAAGCCGGTGTCCGATCGACCGGCTGCCGCAGCAGCGCCCGCAGCAGGCGGTCGTTTTGCAACGGTTCCTTCATGACAGCGGTGCTCGCTGCTGGTGCATCACGGCGATAAAGTCAAGCCGCAGCGCCCTTGGAGAACGTGTTGCGGTACCGAGCAACAAAGGGTTCGACAGGTTCATGCGTGGCAATATTCCAGAGTCCGTCCGGTAAAGTGATATGGAGTGCGCTTCAAGGCCAGTGGCCGGTCGGTGTTGGCGATCGGATAGGGCAGAGTGTCGCAAACACAGGCAGCCACCTCGCCGTGAAGGACCATCTTCAAATAAGTGTAGGCGGCTAAGCCGGTGAATACCGCGTTATTGGTAGGATTCCACGGAGCGTCAAAAAATCGGCGCAACCCGAGCCGGAGATTGAGGCCTTGTCTTGAGACGGCGCTAGCCAAGGCGCGGTTCTTTTCAAGCGTGGGGCGGACAGGGCTTACAAGGCTTACAGGGCTGGAGTCGTCGCTAGCGGCGCACCTGATGATCGAATAAGACATGCTGGTGGCGGTTCCCCGATATCGACAGTCGGAACATTCCTTGCAAAAGGTGAAGGGCTGCTGCTGAGTATACTGCCAAGGTGGGGCCTCGGAAAACCGGTGGATAGCTTACATTTTGAATTAAAAGATTTTTATCCAAGCAAATTTTGTTCGGCAAAGTGGCCGACGGGTTGACGGAAAATTGACGGTGCGAGCCATTCTTACCGACAGCTGTTTGGAAATTGGCGGGTTCAAAAGGGCCGGTCAAGTTGCCATGGGGAGGCCGAGATCGCGGTTCGGCCCAAGGCCGGATCGTGGCGGAGCATTCTGTCATGACGGCTGAACATGCCGGTCAGGCTGAAAACCCTATTTTTCTCGGACGGCAACCCATTCTGGATCGGAGCCAGCGAATCGTCGCTTACGAGCTGTTGTTCAGGAGCGCGGGCGGAGGGAATGCCGCCGTCATCGAAGACAATTTTACGGCGACCGCCGAGGTCGTGGTCCGAGCGTTCGTCGAGTTCGGATTGAGCAACGTATTAGGCGATTGTCAAGGGTTCATCAATGCGGACGAGCGCTTCCTCGCCAGCGATGTGGTCGATCTGCTGCCGGCGGAACGGGTCGTGCTGGAGATATTGGAAACCGTCGAATTCACCCCCGCGGTGGTGGCTCGGCTCCGCGAGCTCAAGCAAAAAGGGTGGCGGTTGGCTTTAGACGACTTCACCCGCATTCAATCCGAACAAATTCCGATCATGGATCTGGTGGATGTGGTGAAGGTGGACCTGCTGGCGCTGGAAGCCGGCCAGCTTCCCGCCATCGTCCAACACCTCAAACGTTGGCCCATCCAATTGTTGGCCGAGAAAATCGATGACGGCGAGCAATTTCAACGCTGCTTCAAACAGGGCTTCGAGTTTTTTCAAGGCTACTATTTCGCCAAGCCGACGGTTCTGGTCGGCCGTCGCATCGATCCGGCCCGCGTCGGCGTGCTGCGCTTGATCAATCTGGTGGTCGAAGATGTTGAAGCCAGCCAGCTCGAACACGAATTCAAGCGCTATCCGAACCTGACCTACAATCTGCTGAGGCTGGTGAATTCGGTCGCGTTCGGGTTGCCGGGCAAGATCGATTCCTTGCGTCATGCGATTGCGATGCTGGGGCGCAGACAACTGCAACGCTGGTTGCAGTTGTTGTTGTTTACCCAGCGGGCCGAGGGCGCCTCGCCGGGACAGCCGCTGTTGACTCTGGCGGCCACCCGTGGCAAGTGCATGGAGCTGATG
>DPWB01000146.1:13680-14049 GCA_003527885.1 Candidatus Competibacteraceae bacterium | reverse complement strand
CCCCTCGGCCAGCAAGGTCGTCACCAAGTCGGGGACGCCCGAGATGCCAATAGCCGGCTGCGCGCCGGTCATCGCCACGTGGTCGTTGTAGAGCAGTTTGTAGGTGATGTTGACCCCGGCGGCGACGGCGGCGCGGATCGCCAGCAGGCCGGAATGGAAATAGGTGCCATCGCCGAGGTTGGCGAAGACGTGTCGGGTTTGGGTGAACGGCGCTTGGCCGATCCAGGGCACCCCCTCGCCGCCCATCTGACAAAAGGTCTGGGTAGTCGAGGCCGACAGCCACGTCGCCATGTAGTGGCAGCCGATGCCGGCGATGGCGCGCGAGCCGTCCGGCACCTGGGTCGAGGTGTTGTGCGGGCAGCCGGAACA
>DPWB01000146.1:9685-13419 GCA_003527885.1 Candidatus Competibacteraceae bacterium | reverse complement strand
TCGTCCAGAAACGCCAGCCGCGCCTTGATCCGCTCGGAGGTGTGAAAGCGGCCGATCCGGGCGGCGATGACGCGGGCGATCATCGCCGGGGTCAACTCGCCGGCAGCCGGCAACAACCAACTGCCGTGGGGCAGCGCCCATTCCCCTTTTTCGTCGAATTTGCCGATCACGCGCGGGCGCACGTCCTCGCGCCAGTTGTACAGCTCTTCCTTCAACTGGTATTCGAGAAACTGCCGCTTTTCCTCGACCACCAGAATTTCGTCCAACCCGTCGGCGAAATGGCGCACGCCCTCGGCCTCCAGCGGCCACACCATCCCGACTTTGTACAAGCGGATGCCGAGTTCGACGGCGCGGGCCTCGTCGATGCCCAGATCGTCGAAGGCTTGGCGCACGTCCAGATAGCTTTTGCCGGCGGTGATGATGCCGAGCCGCGCGCGCGGCGCGTCGATCACGATCCGGTTGAGCCGGTTTTCGCGGCCATAGGCCAGCGCGGCGTACAGCTTGTGGTGCAGCAGGCGCTCCTCCTGCACCAGCGGCGGATCGGGCCAGCGGATGTTGAGACCACCGTCGGGTAGCTCGATGTCCGGCGTTTGGGTCCGCACCCGAAACGGATCGATGTCGATCGAGCCGGAGGTTTCCACGGTGTCGGACAGCGCCTTGAACGCCACCCAGCAGCCGGAGAAGCGCGACAGCGCCCAGCCGTGGAGGCCGTATTCCAGACATTCCTGCAGGCCAGCGGGCGCGAGCACCGGCATCATCATCGCCTTGAACAGGTGTTCGGTCTGATGCGGCAGGGTGGAGGATTTGGCCGCGTGGTCGTCGCCCGCCACCACCAGCACCCCACCGTGTCGGCTGGTGCCGGCGGCGTTGGCGTGACGGAAGACATCGCCGCAGCGGTCCACGCCCGGCCCCTTGCCGTACCACAGGGCGAACACGCCATCGTAGTTCGCGCCCGGAAACAGGTTGACCTGCTGCGATCCCCATACCGACGTGGCCGCGAGGTCTTCGTTCAAACCCGGCTGAAAGCGCACATGATAGCGTTCGAGGTGGGCGCGGGCCTTCCACATCTCTTGATCCACGCTGCCCAAGGGGCTGCCGCGATAGCCGGTGACGAAACCGGCCGTGTTCAAACCGGCCGTGACATCGCGGGCGCGCTGCATCATGGGTAGGCGCACCAGCGCCTGAATGCCGTTGAGGTACGCCCGGCCCGAATCGAGGGTGTATTTGTCGTCGAGGGTGACGGTGGGGAATTTCATCGCGCGGTCTCCTCCGTTTTGCGGCGGTCATGCGATTTGAAAGCGCTTGTGGCGCGGGTTCGATGGCGCTGATCGCCGCCTCGTGAGCGGCGCGCGCTTGCTAAAGCTTAGTCAGCCCGTTCCAGAAAAGCTTGCCCGAAAAAAGTTTTCCAAATCCAAGGGGCCATTTTGATATGGTTGGAGTTGGTTCGCATCAGTTCCCCACTGTTCCAACTTGAAGCTGAAGAAATCGTAGCGCTGAAAAAACTGCCGTGGACGAAGAATAGCTTTTTGATCTTATGCGGTTGCAACACCGGTCTGGCGAAAGGCCGCAGTTGGATTCCAGCGCATTCCTTCGCGCTCGTTCAAGGTGTCCCAACGGTCGGACAAGCCGGCTACGGTTATTTTTCAAAGGAATGGACGAATTATCAGAAAACGTCCGAGCAAGACGGCAGAATCTGTTTGTGGGCCTATGATAGAGGTAAAAATGCGACTTTCTTCGGATCGGGCAGCAGAATGGCCGGGATCGTATTTAAGGTGGATAAACGTGCCTAAAGCCGTCAGAACTTTTTTTTCGGTCCTGCTCTACGTGGTTTTAGCCTCTCACCTTCTGTTTTGGGCTTTTATCGGCTGGCGTCTCATGACGGTGCCCGAAAACCATAGCAGCCTGGATATCAAAACTTTTAATGCCCTTTCCTACGGCTTGCTCGGATTGGCGATAGTGGTGGCTTTAACGCGGCGGGCGTTTTATGTTCCCGCAGCCGCCGCAGTCTTGGCGTTGGCGTCGCTGGGTGGCGTCCACTACTTGGATCGGAACAATCTCATGCTCCAATACGAAACGTGGATCTCGCGCGGAATGCCGGAAAAGGGAGCGCCGGCCAAAATCGATTCGGGCCGATGAGCCTCCCTCGGACGTATTCCGATAGCGAGCGGGGGCTAGATGGCGAAGAAGACCGTGTGCCGATCACCCAGCACTCCGGCCTCGAATTGGCGGGAAACCACGCGCGCCAACCCGTTCAAGCCGAGCGTCACGCGGCACGAGAAGCGGCGTGGAGCTTTCGCTGATAGACCAGTCCTGGCCGAACGCTTTGCGCTGGTTTCTCGCGCAAGGTTTAAACTCGTTCACGCCTTGGCACTTCATCGTGCGGCCCGACGAAATGGATTTTGCGGCAAAGGCTTTCGAGCGAGAAGATATGGGACGCAGAAAGGTATTCACCTTTGCCAGCCGTCAAGATTGTGACGATTTTGCGGGTCTGGAAATCGTGGATGGCAAAGTGACTGACACTGTTCTCTACTTCCATCCGGTTTTCAATGTGGGCGCTAGCCTGAGGCTTGATTGGAACATCGTGATCAACTCCTATCCCGACGTTTTTGAATTTGTTTCCCAACGAGTCATTCCAGACATGAAAGATTGGGCGACAGTCGAGGACGCGAGCGATCTATAGGGCTTACCGCCCAGCAACGGTCAGCGCCGAACAAGATCGAGAACGGAAGGGCGAAAAACCGCCACGTCGAGCTGGTTGAAAATTGACGCGCGATCTCAAGAATCGTCGCAACCACTCGGCCAGACCATCGGGACGGGCTCAAACGGCGCGCGAATCCTCACCTTCAGCGCCTCCTCGCCACTGATCGCCGCTTGGTCGCCGTCGCCGCTTTCTCCTCCCGCAACCGCACCTTTTCGGTCTCGCCGATTCCGGCCTCGCGACCGCTATCGGTCAAGTCGATCCAGCGAAACGCGATGACCTTGCCATCTTTGTTGAACGAATCGTTGCGGCTCTCGACCAAGCCCGCGCCGGCCATGGCGTCCAACAACTGCTCGAAGGCGCGGCGGTCGCTCAAGCCCCTGGTCACTTTTTCGTGCAACTGGCGCACCGTTTGACTCTCGCGCGCCCGTAACGCCTCCAGCACCTGCAACACCAGTTGGGTTTCGGTGGGTTTGAGCGGCCGGGTGCGCCGCGCCGCCGTCGCTTGCGGCGAGCAGACATCGCAAATCCCGCACGGTTGGTCGTCGTCCCGGTCGCCGAAATGCCGCACCAACCGGACCATCCGGCACCCGGCCGCCCGGTCGGCGAACTCCAGCATCTGCCGCAATTCCGCCAGCTTGTGCGCCCGCTGCCGCTCGTAAGGCAGCAACCACCCTCCATCGCCCCGGCTGACATTGCCGTCGGCATCCCGTCGCAGACCGCCGTGCACCCACAACTTTTCCAACGCCACCTCGAACTCCTCCGAATCGAGCTGTAAGCCGTCGCGCACCCACGTTTTCGGCAGCGGCTCGTCCTCCAGCGCGGCGAAAATGTTGGCCAACCGCAACGGGTCGGGATAGTCGCGCCGGTGAAACCACTCGTGGGTGCGCAGGTCGGCGTAGGAATAAAACAGCACCGCGCGCGCGGGTTGGCGGTCGCGCCCGGCCCGGCCGATTTCCTGATAGTAGCCCTCGACGCTGCCCGGCAGCGCGGTGTGGACCACGGTGCGGATGTCGGGCTTGTCGATGCCCATGCC
>DPWB01000146.1:0-9506 GCA_003527885.1 Candidatus Competibacteraceae bacterium | reverse complement strand
GCCCATGCCGAAGGCGATGGTGGCGACGATCACCTGCAACCGGCCCGCGCCGAACAGCCCTTGCACCCGGTCCCGCTCCGACGCGCCCATGCCGGCGTGATAGGCGGCGGTCGGGTAATCTTGTCCCAATTCCAGCGCCAACGATTCGGTCTCCTTGCGGGTCGGCGCGTAGACGATGGCCGGCCGTCGGTTCGCATCGCCCAACATTTGACGGACGGCGGCGTGGCGTTCGGTGGTTTTCGATGCCACCGTCTCCACCGCCAAATTGGCCCGCCGAAAGCCGTGGATGTAGCGGATCGCCTCGTTCATGCCGAGCTGGCGCACGATGTCGTCTTGCACCAGCAACGTCGCGGTGGCGGTCAGCGCGATTACCGGCGCGGGACGCAGCAGCGGCAGATGCCGGCCCAGCATCCGGTAGTCCGGCCGGAAATCGTGACCCCACTGGGAAATGCAGTGCGCCTCGTCCACCGCGATCAGCGTTGGCTTGCGCTTGGCCAACATCTCGGGGAAACCCGAAACGCTCAGCCGCTCCGGCGCGATGAACAGATAATCCAAGCGGCCGTTGAGATAATCGACGCACACCTGGCGCGACGCCGCCCGGTCGCGGCCGGAATGGATCCGCTCGGCCCGCAACCCCAGCTCGCACAGCTTGGCGACCTGATCTTCCATCAAGGCGATCAGCGGCGAGGCCACCAACGTCGTGCCGGCGCGGGCGAGGCCCGGCAACTGAAAACACAGCGACTTGCCAGCCCCGGTCGGCATCACCAGCAACACGTCGCGACCTCCGATGACCGTCCGGCACACCTGCTCTTGATAAGGCCGAAAAGACGACAAGCGAAACGCCGTTCGCAGCCAATCCTCCGGGCTGTTACCCAACACCGGGACGCGGGCTGGAACGACGCCCGCCAGCGGCGCAACCGGCGCAACCGGCGCGACGGGCGATGCCGGAGGGGCCGCCGCAAAGGCTTGGGTCACAGCTTCGCACACGTATTCGCCAATAGCGGCCATAAACCCGTTCAAATCCGCCTCACCGCGTTGGATGCGCTTCAAGCGCGCCTCCCAGTCGCCGGTCATGGTCGGGCTTTTGATCGGTGGCTGGACCGTTTGAATCAAGCGGATGCCGCGTTCGGTCGGGTGCAGCGCCTTGCCATCGCGAGCCAAATACTGGCGCTTGAGCAGGGTTTCGATGGTGTCGGCGCGGGTGGCCGGCGTGCCGAGCCCGCTTTCCTTCATGGCGGCCGACAGTTCCTTGTCTTCCAGGTGCCGCCCGGCGGTTTCCATCGCGGTCAGCAGCGCCGCTTCGGTCAGGCGCGGCGGCGGCCGGGTTTGTTTGGCGACGGCGCGGGCGTCCCACACCTGTTGGGGTTGGCCCGCCGTCAAACCCGGCGGCAAGCTCTGGCCGGCCTCCTCTTCGGCTGGCGGGTCGCCGTCCGCTTCGCTCTTCCGCTTTACCCCGGCTTTTTTTCGGGCGGGACCGGTGGGCTCCAGAATTTTCCAGCCGAGCTGCTCCACCGCCGTACCGCTGCTGTGGTAGCGGTCGGTGGAGGTTCCGTCCGCTTCCAGCGTGGTGATGGCGGTGATTAAGGTGGTGACCGCCCACACATGCTCGTCGTGCCAAGCCATCAACAGGCGGCGACAAATCAGCCCGTAAACCTTTCGCTCGTCCGCGCTCAAAGTGGCCCGCGCCTGGAGCGGCGTGGGAATGATGGCGTGATGGTCCGTCACCTTGGCATCGTCCACGAACCGCGCTCCCAGCGACCGCTGCCCGCTGCCCGGCGCCAAGCGATCCCGATACGGCTCCCGGATCGCCGCCACCACCGCCCCCAGCGTCGCCGCCACCGAGGCGGACAAGTGGCGGCTGTCGGTGCGGGGGTAACTGATCAGTTTGTGCTGCTCGTACAGGTTCTGCGCGATATCGAGCGTGGTTTGGGCGCTGAACCCGTACAGCCGGTTGGCGTGGCGCTGCAATTCGGTCAAGTCGTACAACAGCGGCGGCGGCGCGCGGCGGGTTTCGGCCGTGCGGGATTCGATGCTCGCCTGGCCCCGCCGGGCACGGTCGACGATGCGTTCGGCCTCGTCGCCGGCGGCGGGCAAGCGCTTGGCCTTGGCATCGGGCCGTTCGCCGCGAAACCAGACCCCTTGATAGCGCGCGCCAGCGCCGACATCTTGCGGCGGCGCTGTCACCTCGGCTTGCGAGCCCGCTCCCTCTCCCGCCGGGGCCAGAGGCGCGGCAAGCGCGCCAAATATCGCCACCACTTCCCGGTAATCCTCCGGCACGAAGGCGCGGATGGCCAGTTCCCGTTCCACCACCATCGCCAGCGTCGGGGTCTGCACTCGACCCACCGACAAGGCATCGTCGCCAAAGGCGTTGCAGGCCAAGGTATAGGCGCGCGACAGGTTCATCCCGACCAGCCAATCGGCCTGGCTGCGCCCTCGGGCGGCGGCGGCCAGCAAGTCGAGTTCCCGCCCGTCCCGCAAGCTCTGAAAGCCTTGCCGGATGGCGTCCGGCGTCAGCGAGGAAATCCATAACCGGCTGAACGGTTTGCGACAACCGGCCGCCTCATACAAATACCGGAAGATCAGCTCGCCCTCGCGGCCGGCATCCGTCGCGCAGACCACCCGCTCGATGGCGGCATCGTTGAGAATGCGGCGAACCGCGTCAAACTGGTCGCGGGTGCTGTCGCTGACCACCAGCGGCCAGCGTTCGGGCAGCATCGGCAACAGCTCGCGCCGCCAGCGTTTCCAGTCGGGGTTGATTTCGTGGGGTTCGGCCAGCCGCACCAGATGGCCGACCGCCCAAGTCACGACGTAGCCGTTACCATGAAGATAGCCTTTAGCGCGCTGGCCCGCGCCCAGCACCTTGGCGATGTCGCGGGCGACGGCGGGCTTTTCGGCGACGACGGCGACGCTCATGAGGGGGAAAAGGATTGTCGGCTAGGCCGGCAGGGCGCCCAGACGCCGGGCGACGGCGATGAAGCCTCCGTCATCCATCGGGGGGGAGAAATAATAACCTTGGGCGTAACCGCACCCCAAACTCCGCAATAACTCCAGCTGCTGCTGGGTTTCGACACCTTCCGCCACCACCTCGATCCCCAAAATGGCGCTCAATGCCAAAATCGCTTGCACCCAGCTTCGATCCCCGGCATCCACCACCATGTCGCGCACGAAGGAAAGATCGATCTTGACCCGATCGATCGAAAACCGTTTCAGACAGGAGAGCGAGGAATAACCCGTCCCGAAATCATCGAAGTGCAATTGGATGCCCAGCTCCCGAACCTCATCAAGCCATTGGCGGGTTTGTGCGCCATCTGTCAGCAAAAGCCCTTCCGCCACCTCGAAAACCAGATTTTGCGGCGTCAAATGATAGCGCTCGAACAAGCCCTTCAAGACCTCCACCGACAAACCGCGCAGGACTTGAGCGCTCGACAGGTTGACCGCGAGCGGTATATTCAACCCGAGCCCATGCCAGCGCTCCAGAGTCTGACAAGCGCGATCCAGCACCCAAGCGCCGATTTCCCGCATCAGGCCCTTTTCTTCAGCCAATGGGACAAACTCGCTCGGCGGCACCGGGCCGCGCTGGGGATGATGCCAGCGCAACAGCGCCTCGGCGCCCGCCAACCGCCCGCTGGCCACTTCCACGATCGGCTGAAAATGCACCGCCAGTTCGCCCCGCTCCAAGGCGAAGCGCAAGTCGCTCTCCAGCCGCAGTTGCCGGGTGAGCTCGTCGCTCATGGCCGGTTCGTAGACCCGATAGGTATTGCGTCCGGCCAGCTTGGCCTGGTACATCGCCAAATCGGCGTGGCGCACCAAATCTTCCGAATCTTCTCCGTGGGTCGGGCACAAGGCGATGCCGATACTGGCGCCGATCCGCACGCTGTCGCCGCCCAAGTCGAACGGTTCCGCCAAACGGGCGATAATTTTCTCCGCCACGACCCAGGCATCGTGCTCCTCGGCGATGTTGGGCAGCACCACCACGAACTCGTCGCCGCCCTGGCGGGCCACGGTGTCGGTGTCCCGCACGCACGCCTCCAGGCGCAGCGCGGCCTGGCAGAGCAAGCGGTCGCCCCAACTGTGGCCCATACTATCGTTGACCTGCTTGAAACGGTCGAGATCGGCGAACATGAGCGCCACTTGGCGATTGTAGCGGCGCGCTTGCTTGAGGGCCTGTTCCAGCCGCTCGCGCAACAGGCCACGGTTCGGTAGCCCGGTCAGCGGATCGTAGTTGGCGCGGTAAAAAATCTCCTGCTCGGCCCGTTTGCGCGCGGTGATGTCGTTGAAAAACGCCACGAACTCCATGGTGCGGCCTTCCGGGGAACGGACCGCCGCAATGTTTTCCCAGACCGGATAAATTTCGCCGTTCTTGCGCCGCTGCCACAGTTCGCCCGACCATCTTCCAGCCTCGCGCAGACTCTGCCACAACGTCGCATAGAACTGGCTGTCATGCCGGCCGGACTTTAAAATCTTCGGAGTCGAGCCGATCACTTCTTGTGGGGTATAACCCGTGATCGCGGTAAACGCCGGATTGACCGACTTGATGACCCCGCCGGCGTCGGTCACCATGATGGCGTCCGCGGCGGTCTGAAAGACGGTTTCGGCCAAACGCAGGTTTTCCTCGTACTTCTTGCGCTCGGTGATGTCCAAAACGACGCTGATGACGCCCGATTTGCTGGTCGCCGGCAAGGTGAAAATCGCCTGATGGACCAGGACAGACCTGGGTGTGCTGTCCGCGCCCAGCATCTCCGTCTCGTACACCCGCTGCTGCCAGGGCCGGAAACTGCGCTCGCCGTCGAGCGAATACGCCGGCTTGGGTATCCAGTAGCCGGGCTCTGGCGCGGCGGAGTCCGTCGCTCCGACCCCGCCCCGACCCGTCAGGGCATCGAAAGCGGGGTTGCAGACCAGGCAATGCTCCCTGGCGTCCTCCACCAGGATCGGCACCGGAATCGTCTCGATCAGCACCCGCTGGAAATCGAGCCGCCACGTGAGTTCCCGCATGGCCGCGCTGGCGCGCAGGATATAGCGGATACGGTGAACCAGCATGAAAGCGTTGATCGGCTTGGTGATGAAATCGGTGGCGCCAGCTCCGTAGGCGTGCCGGATAGACGCTTCATCGTCCAGGGCGGTAATCATCATGATCGGCACGTGGGTCCCGGCCGGCAGCTGGCGCAACCGGACACAGGTGGCGAAACCGTCCAACCCCGGCATGAGCACATCGAGCAAGATCAGATCGAACGGCTTCCCGGCAAAGGTAAAAAGCGCGACTTCACCGCTGCTCGCCTGCTCGACGCTAAACCCTTCCTCGCTCAGCGTGTCCTCGATGAGCGCGCGCATGAGCGGATCATCGTCGACGACCAGAATTCTGATCTGATTGTCCGGCAGGCTATCCACTGAATCCGCTCCGAATGCCGCCACCCGTGTCTGACCCCCGTCAATCGAACGCTCGGCCACGATCATGCGAGCGTTGACGCCGAGACGTTATCGGTCGAGGACGCGGAGGCTGGCATTAACGGTCCACCGGTAGCGCCGGGCCATCGGAGGTCTCGACCGGATTCGGGCTATCGCCGCCGGCGAATTCCGCCTTAAGGTTTGAACCGGTCGCCAGCGCCCATGCCTGCTCCAGATCGTGTCCGATCATGTCCACCACCGCACCGTCCAACCGGCGCTGGCCAACGAAGGCGCGCAACATGTCCAGCACTTCGGCCGCCGATAATGACGGTCGGTAGGGTCGGCGTTGGGCGAGCGCCTGAAATACGTCAGACACCGCGATGATGCGCATTTCCAGCGTCAAATCTTCGCCGGCGAGACGAAAAGGATATCCCCGGCCATCCAGGGTTTCATGATGGCAGGCCGCCCACAGCGTGATGTCCTCCAAGCCCTTGATACCGCTTAAAATTTGATAGGTTTCAAAACTGTGGCGCTCAATGAGCGACCGTTCTTCGCGGTTCAACTTGCCCGGTTTTTCGAGAATTTCGTTCGGCACGCGCAATTTTCCCAAATCATGCAATAATCCAGCCACCTCCATTTTATCCTGAACCTCCTCCGCCAGCCCTGCTTTGTACGCCAGAAACCGCGCCAGTCGCGCCGTGCCCAGCGAGTGCTGCATGGTCAGCGGGCTTTTGGCATCCACGATCCGCACGAACATCAGCGCCAATTGCCGCAGCTCCATAAAGCAAATGCGTTTCACCCGCGTTTTTTGCTTCCGTTCGAACAGAAAGCGGTTTAGATGGCGCTCTTCCAGGCTGAGCCAGAACGCTTCGTTATCCGAGATATCCAAAAATGGCGTCACCAGCTCCCGAGAAAAAAACGAGCGGCTGAGCTGCCATATCGCGTCGCGCACCGCATGGCGCGCCAGCAGCGGATCGCGCTCCTGATGGGCGGCGGTGAGCACGTCCACGCGATCCACCAGATAAATCAGATTGGCGGAACGGCCGACCGGTTCGGGGATATCCATCGTCCGCAGCGCATCCCAACGACCGTGGTGGTGGCGGACGATGGGGGCCAAATGCGCCAGCGGAGCAAACTGCCCCAACAGCGCCTCCCCCTTGAGGCAATGCCCTTCGTCGTGTTCCCAGCCCAGTGGATGGCGCAAGCGACCGTCGACGCTCGGCGAGGACATCCCGCAATCATGCAGCAGACCGGCGTAATACAAATCCTCCGTTTCCGACTCGTTCAGCCCCAGCACGCGACCGCAGTGCCAGGCCATGACCGCGACCCGCTTGCCGTGAAACCCCTGATCGACGCCGGCGAAATCCAGCACATCCGACAGTGCGTGGATGGTCTGCCCCAGATCGACCGTGATATCCATTTAACGCTCTCCGATGCGCCCGCACGCCGTTCGCCGGATTGAGCCACCGCTATCACATTTTTGATTCACAGACACTTCGCCAACCTCTTCTGTAGGACCCATATCCTTACAAGGCGACCAATAAAACATATGTTTAATTATTTTGTCATTATTTCGATCCATTCAAGGTCGATTTTAAGCGCAAACAGCCGCCAATCCAATTTAAAAATAGCTGATCGGCTTTCGATCCTATCGATTTTGGTGGTTCGCGTGGACAGTCAGGGGCGCTCGATCAGCGCCAGAGCGCCTCAGCTCCCGCACTCAATGCATCAGCAGTGCCATGCCGATTTCATAGAAGCCAAACAGCACGACCAGGATTCCGGCCACCTGACGAACCCACGGCCGACGCACGAAAGCGGCTAGCGCCGCAGCGACGGTGCCCAGCGCCAGCAACGCCGGCAGCGTGCCCAGCCCGAAGCAGAGCATCAGCAGAGCGCCCTTTCCGGCACCGCCCGCGCCGAGCGCCCAGACCAGTACGCTGTACACCAGCCCGCACGGTAGCCAACCCCATACCAGCCCGATTCCCAGCGCCTGGAGCGGCGTACGCACCGGCAACAACCGCCGGCCCAGCGGTTCGATTCGCCGCCACAGCACGCCGCCCGCCCGCTCCAGCCGGCCGAGCGCCGTCCACCAGCCCGCCAGATAAAACCCCAGCAGAATCATGAACAGGCCGGCGATGATTTGCAGCCCCAGTTGCGCGTGGTGGATCGACACCAGATTGGCCGCCCACGCGCCCGCGCCGCCCGCCAACGCCCCGGCGCTGGCATAGCTGGTGACACGGCCGCCGTTATAGGCCAACAGATACGGCAAGCGGGCCAGCAGCGGATGCCCGCGCGCCGGCGGCAACCCCAACGTCAGCGCGCCGACGATGCCGCCGCACATCCCGAAGCAGTGGACCCCGCCGGTCAGACCGACCAGGAAGGCGGCGGGATAAAACGGCTCGATCATCGCCGGCCCCTCTAACGCAATACCACCGTTTTACCGCCGTTCAGAAACACCCGCCGTTCCAGGTGATAGTGGATGGCCCGCGCCAGCACGATGTTTTCGATGTCGCGCCCGACCGCCGCCAGTTGCGCCGGCGTCTGGGCGTGATCGACCCGCTCCACTTCCTGCTCGATGATCGGCCCTTCGTCCAAATTCGCGGTCACGAAATGGGCGGTGGCGCCGATCAACTTCACCCCGCGCCGGTACGCCTGATGGTAGGGTTTGGCGCCTTTGAACCCCGGCAGGAACGAGTGGTGGATGTTGATGGCCCGACCCGCCAGCGCCCGACAGAGCTCCGGTGAGAGAATCTGCATGTAGCGGGCGAGCACCACCAGTTCCGTGTCGGTGTCCTCGATCAGCTCCAGAATCCGCCGCTCTTGATGGCGCTTGGTCTCCGCTGTCAGCGGCAGATAGTGGAATGGAATCGCGTGCCATTCCGCCAGATGCGCCAGCTCGCGATGGTTGGAAACGATGGCGGTAATCTCCATCGCCAGCGCGCCGGTCCGGTGCCGGTACAGCAAATCGTTCAGGCAATGCTCGGCTTTGGACACCAGAACCATCACCCGCGGCAGCAAGCGCGGATCGTAGAGATGCCACACCATCGCAAAGCGCGCGGCCAGCGGTTCGAAGTGCTCCAGCAACGCGGTTTCGGTTTCTGGAGCCAACTCGAACACCAATCGCATGAAAAAGCGGCCCGATTCGGTATCGCTGAACTGGTCGGATTCGACGATATTGCCGTGATGGACCGCCAGCAGATTGGAGACGGCGGCCACGATGCCGACCCGATCCGGGCAGTCGATGGTCAGAATATAGCGGAGGGTCTGCATGTTGCGCTTCCGGCGACCCCCTTACCGTTCCCGCAAGCGCGGCAGCAGTTCGACGAAATTGCACGGCCGGGTCCGCGCGTCCAGTTGCGGTTGCAGGATGCGGTCCCAACCGGTGCGACAGGCGCCGGTGGAACCGGGCAGACAAAAAATGAAGGTCGCGTTCGCCAAGCCGGCCAAGGTCCGTGATTGCAGGGTCGAAGGGCCGATCTCCTCCCAGGACAGCATTCGGAACAGCTCGCCAAAGCCGGGGATTTCCTTGTCCAGCAACGGCCGGACCGCTTCCGGCGTGCTGTCGCGACCGGTCATACCGGTTCCGCCGGTCACCAGCACCACCGCCACTTCGGGATCGGCGATCCAGCCCGACACCACCGCCCGGATGCGGTAAATATCGTCGGGAACGAGGGTCCGGTCCACCAGCCGGTGACCGGCCGCCGTCAGCCGTTCCACCAGGGTGCGCCCGGAGGCGTCATCCGCCTCGGTACGGGTATCGGAAACCGTCAGCACCGCGATGGCCAGCGGTAAAAACCCAGTTTCGTTCATCAGCGTATCCGCCAAAAATCTTGCGCTCAACCTAAAGAAAATGAGGCGGATCAACTTGAAATCCACCGCCCCGCCCCTATTACAACACCATCGATCCGATCCGACGGATCACCCCCGATCAAGCGAGGTTTTTGCCATGAACCCGACCCGTTACGAGCCCTGGAACCACATTCATCGCCTGCGCCAGGAACTGGACCGGCTGTTCGAACCCTACAACGCCTCCAGCGAGGACCCATCCAGCGTGGCGACTTGCGATTGGATCCCGCCAGTCGATATTAAAGAGGAAAAAGATCGCTATGTCCTGCGCGCTGACA
>DPWB01000047.1 GCA_003527885.1 Candidatus Competibacteraceae bacterium | reverse complement strand
CTCTCTCGCTCTTTTTTTTTTTTTAATGATACGGCGACCACCGAGATCTACACTAGATCGCTCGTCGGCAGCGTCAGATGTGTATAAGAGACAGGCGCCGGACAGCTCGCCCTTCAGCAACCGGGCGGCTTCCTGCAAGCGCATGGACGAGAACGGATCAATCATTCAGGCGGCCTCATCCTGTTGGTCGGAAGACAGACACTGGCACACGACCGCGCGGTCGCTGAACGGCAGCCGTTCCGTACCCACGATTTGGTAATCCTCGTGACCTTTACCGGCGATCAGCACGATATCGCCCTCCCCGGCGTCGGCCAGCGCCCGCTCGATGGCGGCCCGCCGGTCGCGGATCACCGTCACCGCGCCCGGCTGGCGCAGCCCGGCCAGAATATCGCGGACGATCCGGCCCGGCTCCTCGGTCCGGGGATTGTCGTCGGTCACGATCACCCGGTCGGCCAGACGTTCGGCCGTCGCACCCATCAAGGGTCGCTTGCCGGGATCGCGGTCGCCGCCGCAGCCGAACACGCACCACAACCGGTTGCCGCGATGCTCCCGCAAGGCGCTCAGCACCTGTTCGAGCGCGTGCGGCGTGTGGGCGTAGTCCACCACCGCCAACGGCTGCCCGTCCGCGCCGCCCAGCCGCTCCATCCGGCCCGGCACCGTGGCCGTCAGCGCCACCCGCGCCAGCGCTTGCGAAAACGGCATGTCCAGCACCAACAGCGTCGCCAGCGTCGCCAGCACATTGCTGGCGTTGAACCGGCCCAGCAAACCGACCTGCAATTCGCCATCGCCCCAGGACGAACGAACCCGCATCCGCAAACCGGCCGGCGTCAGCTCCAACGCCTCACCCCAGACGGCTGGCATCGCTGGTCCCGGCCGCTCGCCGAGACCATAGCCGACCACGGGTTGCGAATCCCGCAACCCGGCGGCGAGGTCGCGACCGCAGGCATCGTCCAGGTTCAGCACGCTCCAGCGCGGTTGGTGCTCCAAAAACAGCCGGCGCTTGGCCGCCGTATAGGCCGCCAAGCTCCCGTGATAATCCAGGTGATCCCGCGTGATATTGGTCAATACCGCCGCCGCGAACTCCACCCCGTTGACCCGCCCCTGCTCCAAGGCGTGCGAGGAGACCTCCATCACCGCGAAACGCCGGCCGCCGGCGACCAGTCCCGCCAGCCAACGCTGCACCGCCAGCGGATCCGGGGTGGTGTGCGGGGACGGCTCTGTCCGGCCGTAGACGCCGGCGCCCAGTGTGCCGAGAATGCCGCAGGGTCCCGAATCGCCCGCGCCCAGCGCCTGGGCGATGAAATGCGCGCAAGAGGTCTTGCCGTCGGTGCCGGTGAGGCCGACCACCCGCAGGCGCCGGGCAGGCTCGCCGTAATAGCGGGCGATGATCGGCCCCAGCTTCTGGCGCAACTCAGGAACCGCCAATAGCGGCGTCCCGCGTTCGGTCGCCAGCAACGGGCCCTGGTAAGGCGGCTCCCAGACGATCGCGGACGCTCCGGCTGTTTCGGCCGCCCGCGAAAACTCCAAGCCGTGCCGGTTTCCGCCGCGCAAGGCGAAGAACACCTCGCCCGGTCGAAGCGCGTGGCTGTCGATGGCCAAGCCGGCCAGCGGCCGCCCGGCCAACTCCGCCGGCACGACGGCGTAGCCCGCCAACAGTTCGCCCAGCGTCAGCGACATGGTGGGCCTCACGGCGCCGCGCTGACCGCCGGAACCGTTCCGGCGATCTTCATGGACGGCATGTCGTCCGGCGTGATGTTCATGATCCGCAACACACCGCCCATGGTCTTGCCAAACACCGGCGCCGCCACCGTGCCGCCGTAATAAGCCCCGCTTTTGGGTTCGTCGATGATGATGGCCATCACCAGACGGGGAGCGCTGGCCGGCACCATACCGGCGAACAGCGAAAAATAGCGGTCGCCGGCGTAACGACCGTTGACGATCTTATGGACGGTGCCGGTCTTGCCGGCCACCTGATAGCCGGGGACCGAGGCTTTGAGACCGGTCCCCTCCTTACTCACCGCCTCCTCTAGCATCGCCCGCACCTGCCGCACCGCGCGGGCCGACAACAGCCGCCGCTCTTCGGACGGGTCGGGCGGCTGCTCGCGCTTCAGGATGGTCAGCGGACGCCGGACGCCGTCCGCCGCCAAGACGATGTAGGCCTGGGCCAGTTGCACCATGTTGACGGAAAGCCCGTACCCGAACGAATGATTGGCCAGACCGATGTCGCTCCACCGATTGAAATGATGCAGCACGCCCGGCTGCTCGCCGATCAGCCCGATGCCGCTTTGAACCCCGAAACCGATGTTCTTGTACAGCTGCCACAAGCGCTCCGCCGGCATCGACAACGCGATGATGCTGGTGCCGACATTACTGGATTTGCTGATGACGCGCGTGACGTCGATGGTCTTGTAGTTGTGCGTGTCGCGCACCAGGTAACGGCCTACCTTGAGAGTCCCCGGCGCGGTGTTGATCAAGGTGTGGGGCCCCCATTTGCCGCTCTCCAGCCCCAAAGCGACCGTGAAAGGCTTCAACGTCGAACCCGGTTCGTAAACGTCGGTGATCGCCCGGTTGCGGAGCAATTCACCGCGCAGCGAGCGCCGGTTGTTGGGGTTGGTCGCCGGTTGGTCGACCATCGCCAGGATCTCGCCGGTCCGCACGTCCGCGATCACCGCCGAACCGGCGCTGGCCCGGTTTTCCATGACCGCGGTCTTGAGCGCGCGATACGCCAGATATTGCAACCGCCGGTCGATGCTGAGCACCACCGGCTTGCCGGGCTGCGGGGCGCGGATATTCTCCACGTCTTCCACGACCTGGCCCATCCGATCCTGGATCACTCGCTTGCTGCCAGGGATGCCGCGCAGCCGCGCATCAAGGGTTTTTTCCAACCCCTCCTGGCCGGCGTCGTCGACGTCGGTGAAGCCCAGCAAGTGGGAGGTGACCTCGGCGTCGGGGTAATAGCGCCGATATTCGCGCTTCGAGTACACGCCGGGAATCTTGAGCGCCAGAATCTGCTGGGCCAGACCCGGCGCCAAATGCCGGCGCAAATACAGGAACTGGCGGTCTTCGTTTTCCGCCAGCTTCTGCTCCAATTCCCCCGCCGGCAACCCGAGCAAACGGGCCAGCGCCGGCCAACGCTCACGCTGTTGCAGCAATTGTTGCGGCTGCGCCCAGACCGAATCGACCGGCGAGCTGACCGCCAGCGGTTCGCCGCTGCGGTCCAGGATCATGCCGCGGTGGGCCGGCACCTCGACCACGCGCAAAAAGCGCTCCCGGCCCTGCTCTTGCAAAAAGTCGTTATGCACCAGTTGCAGGTAGGCGGCGCGCGCGATCATGCCGCCGGCCCCCGCCAGCAACAGCCCCACCACCAAGCGGTGGCGCGCCGCCAGCGGCAGCTGCGCACGCGTCATCCGTAGCGGCCTTTTCCAAAACGCCGTAAGCGGAAATTTAGTCATGGGGCTTGATGTAGAGAACGTCGGCGGGGTCCGGGATCAGCATATTCAGGCGGCGGCGCGCCTTGTCCTCGATGGCGGCGTCCATGAGCAGGGTGCTCTGTTCCAGCTGTAACGCTTCCCATTCCACATCAAGGTTGTCCCGTTCCGCTTGTAATTTCTGCAACTGTATAAAAAATTGCCGGTTGAGGTGGCGCGTGTAAACCACCCCGACCCCCGACCCCAAAACGGCGCCGGCCAACAGGGTGACCACCAGTAACGGGCCCTTCATCCGAGCCGTTCCGCCACGCGCAATACCGCGCTCCGGGCGCGCGGGTTGCGCGCGACTTCTTGCGCCGCGGGCCGGATGGTCCGACCGACCCGGCGCAGGGTCACCCCTTCCGGCGGTCCCGCCACCGGCAAATCCAGCGGCAGCTCCCGGCCCCGCGCCTGCTCTCGCAGGAAGCGCTTGGCTATCCGGTCTTCCAATGAATGAAAGCTGATCACCGCCAGTCGTCCTCCGGGCGCCAACGCCTGAACCGCCTGCGGCAACACCGCCCGCAACTCGCTCAATTCCTCGTTGACCGCGATCCGCACCGCCTGAAACGTCCGGGTGGCCGGATGTTTCCCCGGCTCGCGGGTTGGAACGGCGGAGCACACGACCTCCGCCAAGCGCCCGGTCGTGGTGATGGCGGCGTGCTGGCGGGCCGCCACGATGGCGCGGGCGATCCGCCGGTGAAACCGCTCTTCGCCAAATTCCGCGAGCGCTCGTTCCAGGTCCTTCTCGTCCGCTTTATTGATCCAAGCGACCGCACTGTCGCCGCAGCTCGGATCCATGCGCATATCCAGCGCACTATCCCGCATGAAGCTAAAACCGCGATCCGGGTCGTCCAACTGCGGAGAAGACACGCCCAAATCGAGCAAGACACCGTGTATCCGGCCCAGCAAGCCACGCTCGGCGACAATGGGAGCCAATCGGCCGAACCGGGTTCGAACGAACTGAAACCGCGCATCGGTCCCAAATTCGGCGCCAGCCCAGCGTTCGGCCTCCGGGTCCCGGTCGAGCGCCAGCACCGACCCGGCCGGCCCCAGCCGCGCCAAAATGGCCGCCGTATGCCCGCCCCGGCCGAAGGTGGCATCCACGTAACGCCCGTCCGTCCGGATCGCCAGCGCATCCAGCGTCTCGTCCACCAGAACCGGGCGGTGAGGCGACAGCGTTCGCGCCATGTTCAGAAGGCCAGCGCATCCAAATCCGGCACGGCGTCGCCATCCTCACCCTCGCCCTCCAGCGCTGAATCGCGCCACGAGCACCAAGTGGCCTCGTTCCAAATTTCAAATTTATTGCCCTGCCCCACCAGCACGACCCGCTTTTCAAGTCCCGCGAATTCGCGCAACGGAGCCGACAGCAAAATTCTTCCGCCCGCATCTAGCCCGCATTCTTCGGCATGTCCCAACAGCAAGCGCTTCAACGCTCGGGCGCGCTTGTTGGTGCTGGAAAGTTGGATCAGCTTGCGTTCGATGTCTTCCCAGACATTCAGGGGATACAGCAGGAGGCAGCGGTCCCGGTCGATCGTCAGCACTATTTGGCCGTCGCCGGTTTCCAATAACCGCTGGCGATAAGCGGTCGGCACTGACAGACGGCCCTTGTTATCGAGCGATAACTGATGAATTCCTCGGAACAACGACGGCTCCTTTCAGTGCGCCGAACTCTTCTCGGACCCCACTTTCTCCCACTTTTCGCCACTAACTATAGGTAGGTCCACAGGCTGCTGTCAAGGAAGATCGTTTAAATAAGCTTTGGAAAATTTTTTTATATAACATGGTTTTAAAAAAATTAATAAAATTAAGGGCCGCGTTTTATCCGCTAAATCAGGCTCCTCCGCGAAGGGCTGACACGGCGAAAAAAGGGGGGAAAATAATAGGGATACCTTAGGCGCGTCAAGCCGCGCGGAACCGACGAACTTCGCGAAAGGACGTGGGGAGGGAAAGGGAACCGGCCTGTAAGCCGGGTTCTGTC
>DPWB01000282.1 GCA_003527885.1 Candidatus Competibacteraceae bacterium | reverse complement strand
ATTTCAACGGCCCCTTCCTCAACCATTTGGCGCAACTGCGGCCCGGCAAGCCGGCCCATTTCGAGATGGGTGAACAGTCGGTCACGCTTCAGACCCAGCACGGCGCGGCGGTCGAGCACAAGGTCAAGCTGCCGGAGCGCTGGATCAAGGGCTTCTTGCAGGTGCAGGCGGTGCAGCGGCAGGCGCAACCGTTATTCGAGCTGGATCGGCTGACCGCCGGCCAACTGCTGACCCAAATTCCCGCCAAGACCCAGGGTGTGCTGTATCTGGTTCCGAAGCGCCACAAGCCGGAAATCCTGCACCGCCAGCCCGCCGGCAAGGACGGCTTCATCGCCGTAACCGACGGCCAGCGTTTGCGCTTGCTGCACGCGGTGCTGCCGGATTTACAAAAGTTGCGGGTCTATCGAACCGAAGCCACCGGCGCGTCGCTGTGGGTGGCGGACGCCGGCGTGGCGCAGTTCACGCTGGGGCTATCGGGCGCGGCGGCCCACGGTTTTTCCGGCGATGGCGACGCACTGCGCCAGTTGCGAGCGGTGGAACTGGATGAGGCCGATCTGGCCTTGGCCCGCGCCGCCGCCTATCACCTCAATCAATTCACCATCGCCGATCTGGCCCAACATCAGGATTTGCCCTTGCCTTACGCCAGCGAGATCGTGGATCGGTTGTCCCAGCAAGGGTTGCTGGGCTTCGACCGGGATCGCGACCGCTATTTTTACCGGCAGTTACCGTTTTTGCTGGACGCCAAGAAACAGCCGGAGCGGTTGCAAGGTTCGCGGGCGCTATTGGCCAAACAGGCGGTCGAGATCGAACAGTGTGAGCGGCGCGATGGTGCATTGAGCGCCAAGGGCTGGGTGCGCGGCGAGAGCGGCTATTACCAGGCGAGCCTGCGGGTCGATGCGGACGGCTATTTGCGGGAAGGCCATTGCACCTGTCCGTGGATTCAAAAGCACGATTTGCGGCGTGGCCCCTGCAAGCACCTGTTGGCCTTACGTTTTGTCGCCGAGCAAGCCGGATGAGCGAAGCCGTATTTCAAACCCTGCTGCGCGAATTGTTTCAGGGCGACGACGACCGCTTGCGGGAGTTGCTGCGACCGCTGACCGCCGAGCGGCGCAAGGCGCTGTTCGCGGAGTTCGAGGAACTGTTCAAGGTGCTGCAACGCGCCTGCCGTTACCAACTGGACGCGCGGCCGGTCAAGTTGACCGACCTTTATCGGGCCATCCAAGACGATCCAGTCGGTTTTCTGCGCGATCAGGCGACTTCCCTGGCCGCGCCGGGCGCGCTCAACAATCCTCAGGCGTTGCAGGGAGGCTTGTTTCAGCAACGCGCTTACGGTTCCTTGATGGCGTTCTACAGCCGGCTGAACCTGCTGCGGGCGGGGTTGGCGGGCAAGGCTGGTGTGGCGGGCGCTTTCAAAGCCAGTTCTCGGCAACCGGTGCGAACGCAAAAGTTCGTTCTGTACGCGGGCCGGGTATTGTTGGATCGGCCGGAACCGTGGATCGGCGACGCCTTGGCGAACGTGTTCGAGCAGGTGTTGAGTCGGGCGCGGTTTACCGGCGGCGATCAGGGCGTGGCGCGGCTGATGCTGGAAGCGCGCCAGCAACATCCCGACTGGGGGGAGACTCTGGCTCCTTACGTCGGCATGGCGATGCGGCGGGATGGATTTTTCAGCCACGCGCTGAAGGGCTTCGACTCCGCCATGATCCTGGCCGGTTTGGAATATGAATCGCCGGCCCAAGAGGGGTTTTTCGAGCCGTTGTTCGATGTCAGGGTCGTCGAAACCTTGTTGCGGCGGCTCGGTGACGGCAGCCTGCCGCGCGCCGATCTGCTGGCGCTGATCCTGCGCAAACTGCAAAGCCCGCTGCGGCCCAGCGTCGCCAAATGCTGGCTTGATTTGTTTGACCGGCTGGCCCCGACCGCCGCCGAGATCCGCGAACATGCGGGATCGTTCATCGACCTGCTGAATGCTCCCGCCCCAGCGGCTGGCAAGCTGGCGTTTCGGATCGTGGAGCAGCATTTTCTGGACGACGCCAGTCGGGCGATGGAGTTACTGAATGCCTTTGAATACGGTCTGCGCAATCCGGTACAAGCGTTGGCGAAATCGGCCTTGCGGCTGCTGAAAAAGCAGGTCAAACGCCATGCCGATTGGATCGCGCCGGGCATCAGCGCGGCGGTGGGCGGCTTGAGCAGCCCTCACGCCGCGCTGCGGGCCGAACTGCTGCGTTGGCTTGGGGGTTTGCAGCCAGAGCAGCTTGGTGAGGAGATGCGGCGGCAATTACAGGAAACGGCGGCGGCACTGCCCGCGACCGAGCTTGGCCCGATTGCCCATCTGCTTGCCGAAGCGCCCGCCGTGCGGGAAACCGGCCTCGCCGAAGCATCGGGAGACGGGCGTTCCGAGGTGCTGGCGGCGGTGGCGACGCTGCGGCAACGGGTGGCTGAGCATTCTGGCGAGAGCGTGTGGAGCCAGCGGCTGACATACCTGGAAAACTATCTGGCGACCGGTCGCTGCGACGAATTGGGGGTGAAAACGCCCGATCATTCCGCCGCGCTGTCGCCGCCTGATTTCGTGTTGCACGAGACGGCTGAAGCGGTGGCGCTGGGCATTGTCAATGTTCGAGATCGGGTTTTGACCCAAGCCGATTACGAGCGCATTCTGGCTGGGCTGTTGCGCTTCGCGCCATCGGCCCATTCCGCGCGCATCACGGCGATTCTCGGTCCCCTGTTGGAGAGGCAGGAAGAGTGGCGACAAGGATCGCTGGCGGGGAGCGATTGGTGGGGGCGGGGACAAGAGCTGGCGGCGCTTGGTCTGGCGCGAGCCTGGCGCGGGGAGGCGTTGCCGAGCTTTCCCAAAAACAGCCGAGGCGGGCAGTTGCTCGACAGCCAGTTCAGGCCGGCCCAGCGGCGGCGGTTGCGGCATGTGGCCGCGCTCATGGCCGCCGGCCACGACCGCTTGCTGTCCACGCCGACCCACGCCGCCGGTTGGCTGTCGCCAGCCGTGTTTGCCGAGCGGTTCAACGCGCTGCCCGCGCCGTTGTTTTATGCCGATGAGTTGGGCGCAGCGCTTTATCGCTTGCCGGATTTGCCCGGCCAACGCGCCGATGCTTGGTCGAGGCTGGAACTGGGCAAGCTGGACGCCGTGCTGGTCGAGAATCTGACCCTGGCCTTGGCCCCACCGGCGGAGGCCGAAGCCGCGCTTGAACGGCTGTTGCGGCGTTTTGAAAAGCAGCCGCCGACCGAACCGCTGTTTTATGCCCTGTCCGGTGATTTGGGAGACGGCGGCAGGTTGGTCGAGACGTTGAAGGCTAAAATTTTTCGACACGACCCCCATGCGGTCGAGAATGCGGCATTCCGCCTGTTCGGCGCGGCGTTGCGTTGCCGCTTCGGGCTGAAGGATGCCGGTATCAGCGGGCGCGCGCCCAGGCTGCTGGAGCGGCTGTCCTCGGCGCGCGGCTGGTTCAGCAGAATGTTTCAGGAACAGCAATTGCGCGCCAGCCTGCTGGCCGAATTGCTGTTCGCGCCCCAGCCGGTGACCGAAAAGCGGGTGGAACCCTTCTCGGCCTCGTTGTTCACCCCGTTTGATCAGGAGACCTCCCATCCCTGCCTGTGGCCGTATGTGCTGGTGAACACCCAGCATTTTGCAACGCCCCAGATCATTGCGGATCATGTCTTTCGCTTTCCGCCGCTGGCGCAACGGTTCTTCGAGGCCGGATTGTGCCGCCAGAACCGCAAGGATGATTATTACCGAGACCTCACCGCAGCGATGCTGGCGCAGGGCAAGCAGCCACAGGTGGATGTCCGCCCGCATCTGGGGCAGATGACCGTAGGGTTGCTGGCCACTCAGCCGACGCAACGAGAAAACGGCGTCGATCTGTTGGCGCAAGCGCTCCACGATGGCCGCGCCAGTCCCTCCGATCTTGCCGGGGCGCTGGCCGACCAGATCAAGGTCACGGACAAGGGGTACGCGCAATTGGATCAAGCGCTGGCCTCGTTGGTCGCGACCGGAGAAGCGGGGCGGGCGACGGTGTTGCTGGCGTCGGAGCGGGTCATCGGTGGCGGCGTGGCGGAATTTTCCCCCCGCAAGCTCTCACTGATGTTGGAGCGGCTCGCTGATATCCTGAATGAAACGCGGCGAGCCGTGACCGACCCGAACGCCCGACGGCAACTGGAGCAACTGGCGGCGGCGAAGAAAAAATCGGTCACCCGCGACAAGGCGCGCATGGTGGTCGCGCGCTGCGGCCCGGCCGATCAGCCACCCCTACAGGTAATGGCCGTGGCGGCGTTGGGGCGGCTTTGAAATCAATTGCGGGACGCTTGAATTTCCTGTTCTTCTGAAAGTATGGGAAAATCCACCGTTTACCCAACGATCCGATTCTCCAAACCGCCGCTTTTTAAATAGAGTCCGACTATCTGGCGCGATGGGTGGATCGGAGCCTATCCCAAGCGTTGGAAAAGCGATTGCCGCCTTTGAATCCTCAAGATAAATCTATGTCACTCATTCAAATTTACGACACCACCCTGCGCGATGGAACCCAGAGCGAAGGGTTTACCTTGTCCGGTTACGACAAGATCCGCGTGGCCCGGCGGCTGGACGAGTTGGGCGTGGCCTTCATCGAAGGCGGCTGGCCCGGCTCCAACCCCAAGGACGCCGAGTTTTTCGAGCGCGCCCGCGACCTGGAATGGAAAACCGCGCTGATCGCCGCCTTTGGCTCGACCTGCCGGGTCAAGGGCGGCCCGGAGGACGACGCCAACATCCGGGCGTTGATCGAGGCGCAAACCCCGGTTTGCACCTTGTTCGGCAAAACCTGGAACCTGCACGTTACCGAGGTGTTGCTTACGACCTTGGATGACAACCTGCGCGTCATCGAGCAATCCATCGCCTATCTGCGCGCCGCCGGCCGGCGGGTGATTTACGACGCCGAACATTTCTTCGACGGCTACAAGGCCGACCCGTCCTACGCGCTCGAAACGCTGAAGGCGGCGGTCCGGGGCGGGGCGGAAACCCTGGTGCTGTGCGACACCAACGGCGGCAGCCTCCCGTGGGAAGTGGAGAAAATTCTCCGCGGGATGAAAGAAACGGTCCGACATCCCTTCGGCATCCACACCCACAACGACGGCGAATGCGCGGTCATCAACGCGCTGATGGCGGTGCGCGAGGGGGCCATTCAGGTCCAAGGCACCATCAACGGCGTCGGCGAACGCTGCGGCAACGCCAACCTGTGCTCGGTCATGGCGAACCTGGAACTCAAGATGAACCGCCGCTGCTTGCCGGAGGGTGGGCTGAACAAACTGTCCGAGCTGTCGCATTTTGTCGACGAGGTCGCCAACGTCACCCCCAACGACCACCTGCCCTACGTCGGCAAGAGCGCCTTCGCCCACAAGGGCGGTGTGCACGTCGCGGCGATGCGCCGCTGCGAACAGTCCTACCAGCACGTCGCGCCGGAACAGGTCGGCAACAAGATGCGGGTCGTCGTCTCCGCGCTGTCGGGCCGGGCCAATATCTTGAGCAAGGCCGAAGAACACGGTGTCGATGTCGGCGATGCGACCGATGTGGTCGGCGTGCTGAACGACGTGAAGGAACTGGAGGCGCGCGGTTTTTCCTTCGAGGCCGCCGAGGCGTCGGTGGCGATGATGCTCAAGCGCCAGCAGCCGGATTACCGGCCGCTGTTCGAGCTGATCGATTTTCTGGTCAACGTCGAACACCGTCAGGGGCGCGGCATCTTCGCCGAGGCCATGGTCAAGGTGAGGGTCGGCGACGAGGTGCTGCATACTGCCGCCGAGGGCAACGGCCCGGTCAACGCGCTGGATATCGCCCTGCGCAAGGCGCTGCTGGGGCATTACCCGCAGATCGCCTCCTTCCATCTGGCCGATTACAAGGTGCGTATTCTGGACGGCCAGGACGGCACCGAGGCGATCACCCGCGTCTTGATCGACACCCGCAACACCACGCGGCTGTGGAGCACGGTCGGCGCCAGCGCCAACATCATCGAAGCCTCCTGGCAAGCGCTGGTCGATGCGGTGGAGTACGGGCTGTCGGTCGCCCATTGAGTCACCCAGCAACGGTATTCTTGGGAAAACAAAAATCATGAAAGCGAAGCTTGTCTTACTCCCCGGTGACGGGATTGGCCCGGAAG
>DPWB01000301.1 GCA_003527885.1 Candidatus Competibacteraceae bacterium | reverse complement strand
GGCCAGGATCGCGCCCTCCATGAGCGCGCCACCGGCGGGACCGGAAAAACGTGAATTTTACCGACTCGGATTTCCGCCACCGGAGCGCCCGCTCTTGCGGCTCGGGCGACAGCGCCATGAAGTGTTGGATTGCTCGGTGCGGGGCTTACGCTTCACCGTCAGCCAGCAACCCGCACCGGTGCTCGGAACCATCGTGGAAGGCCAGCTCCTGTTCCGGCGCAACGCCCAAACGGCCGTTCGCGGTTTGGTCATTCGCGTCCAAAACGGTGAAATCGCGCTCCACATGCCCGACAGCGAAATCCCGTCCGCGATCCTGCGCAGCGAGGAACGTCACTTGCTCAGCCACTACCGAACCTGGGCAAAATTACGCCTTTGGCCACCCCTGGAACCCGGTCTGTAGCCATGTCTACCCCATCGCCCCCTCAAGAATTGCGCGAGTTTCACCGCATCCGTTTTCCGCTTTCGGAACGGCCGACCTTGACGGTCGAAAATCAAGCGCTGGCCGTCATCGATGTCTCGGTGCGGGGCTTGCGCTATATCACCTCCAGCCGGCTGTCCCCCGGTCCGGGCGATACGGTCGCGGGCGTAGTCCGCTTCCGGCGCGGCGCGCAGGCGAAAATCGAGGGAACCGTGGTGCGCGTCCAAAACGATCACGTCGCGCTGCATCTTGGCAAAGAGATCCCTTTTTCCATTCTGATCGCCGAACAGCGCTATCTCCACTTGCGTTATCCGACCTGGTCGTGAGGCCACCGCGAGCCGGTCCGATCCAGAACGCCGACGGGATCGTCGCAGGGGCGCAGCCGTTTGCATCAAGCCGCCGAACACGAAACCTGCTAGGGTGTTGCTGTCTTACTCGTTCACCGCCAGGAAGCTACGATGTATCTTGACAGAGTCAGCCGCTATCCAAAAACGACACCTATAGGGCCGCCGCTGTTGTTCGTCCATGGCTCCTTTAGCGACGCCCGCATCTGGGATGAGTATTTTTTACCTTACTTCGCCGAAAACGGTTACGAAACCCATGCGTTCAGCCTGCGTGGTCACGGGCGCAGCGAGGGCCGGGAGCGCTTGCATATCTGGCGGCTGGCCGATTACGTCGCCGATCTGGCGCAAGCGGCCGCTACCCTACCGCGCCCGCCCGTGGTGATCGGACACTCGATGGGCGGCATGGTGGTCCAAAAGTATTTGGAAAGCTCGCCCCCGGTCGCGGGCATGGTATTGATGGGTTCCGTACCGCCACAGGGGCTGCTTCCGTCGAACCTGCACATGGCGATGAGCCACCCGTTCCTGTTCCAGCAGATGGCGCTGTTTTCGCTGTTCGGCCCCAGTTACGGCTCGCTCGACACGATGCGCCGGCTGCTGTTTTCGCCGGACCTGCCCACCGAAAAGCTCCGCAAGTTTTTCAATTACGTGCAAGCCGAATCGCAGGTGGTCTCGCTGGACATGATGGGGTTGAACCCGCTGCGGTTGAGGCCGGGTCCGCTGTCGATACCCGTTCTGGTCCTGGGCGCCCAGCACGATGTCTTCGTCTCGCCGGCGCTGGTCAGGGAAACCGCCCGCTTCTACCGCGCCGAATGCCATATTTGCCCGAACATGGCGCACGCCATGATGCTGGAAGCCACCTGGCGGGAGATGGCGGATTACTTGCTCGCTTGGATCGCGCGCACCTTCGCGGCCCAGCCGGCGACCGCGACCGCGCGAGCGCCGTGAGATGGCGGTTCAGCCGTTCGCGCCGGGTCGCCCGCTTGTTTCGGTATCGCGCAGCATCCGGCGCAGGATCTTGCCGACGTTGGTCTTTGGCAACTCCTTGCGGAATTCGACCCGCCGAGGCACCTTGTAACCGGTCAGGTGCTGGCGACAATGCGCGATCAGCGCCTCGGCCGTCAGCGCCGGGTCTTTCTTGACCACCACGATCTTGACCGCCTCACCCGATTTCTCGTCCGGCACCCCGACCGCGGCCACCTCCAGCACACCCGGATGCAAGGCCACCACATCCTCGATCTCGTTGGGATAAACGTTGAAGCCCGACACCAGAATCAGATCTTTCTTGCGGTCGACGATCCGGGTGTAGCCGCGCTCGTCCATGTAACCGATGTCGCCGGTTCGCAGAAACCCGTCCTCGGTCAGCACCTTGGCGGTCTCGTCGGGACGGTTCCAATAGCCGCGCATCACTTGGGGGCCGCGCACGCAAATCTCACCGACCTGATCTTGGCCGATGCCCTTTTCGCGGTTCTCGTCATCGCGGATCGACAGCTCGGTGGAGGGAATCGGTAAACCGATGCTGCCGTTGTAGTCCGCCAGATCCAGGGGATTGATGCAGACCGCCGGCGAGGTTTCGGTCAAGCCGTAGGCCTCGATCAACGGAGCGCCGGTCAACTGCTTCCAATGCTCCGCCACCGCGCGCTGTACCGCCATGCCCCCTCCCAGACTGAATTTGAGGGCGCCGAAATCCAACCGGTCGAAACCCGGCGCGTGCAACAAAGCGTTGAACAAGGTGTTCACGCCGGTGATGACCGTGAAGCGCAGTTTGCCGAGCTCCTTGACCAGGCCCGACAGGTCGCGGGGATTGGTGATCAGGACGTTGTGACCGCCGACTTTCATGAAGGTCAAGCAATTGGCGGTCAGCGAGAAGATGTGATAAAGCGGCAATGCGGTGATGATGGTTTCTTCGGCGGGCTTGGAAAACGGGCTCAGCCAAGCCGAGGTTTGCTGTAAGTTTCCCACCAGGTTACCGTGGCTCAGCATCGCACCCTTGGCCACTCCGGTGGTGCCGCCGGTGTATTGCAAAAACGCCAGATCGTCATGCGCCAGGGACACGTCCCGCAAAGCCTGCCCGGCGCCGGCTTTCAAGGCGCTGTCGAAGGAGATAGCGCCGGGAATCGCCCAAGCCGGTACCAATTTCTTAATGTGCTTGACGGCGAAATTGACCAGAAGCCGTTTGGGCCAAGGAAACAGGTCGCCCAACCGGGTCATCACCACCGTCTTGACCGGGGTCTTGTCCAACACGTCTTGCAGGGTATGCGCGAAATTTTCGACGATGACGATGGCGGCCGCACCGGAATCGCTCAACTGGTGCTCCAGCTCGCGGGGCGTGTAGAGCGGGTTGACGTTCACCACCACCATCCCGGCGCGCAGCACCCCAAACAGCGCCACCGGATATTGCAGGATGTTGGGCATCATGAGCGCGACCCGGTCGCCCTTGCCCAATCCCAAGCCGTGCAGGAACGCCGCAAAATCGCGGCTGAGCCGGTCGATGTCGCGATAGCGCAGGGTGACGCCCATGTTGGAATAGGCCGGCAGCTCTCCGAAACGCTGGCAGCTTTTTTCTAAAATATCTTTCAGGGAGGAAAATTCGCGCGCGTCGATTTCGGCCGGAACCCCCGGGGGATATTCTTTTAACCAAATTTTTTCCATTCTCCTCTCCCGAGGCTTGTGCTGGAATAAATCGCCTTGATCCCGATCGCTGGCTGTACCCGACAACCATTATCTAACTCTAGCGCTGTCAAACCCCAGGTCAGCGGCGGCCTGTAGCGGCGCGCCGGCCTGGAAGTTTTTTCCGAACACCGCGTCAAATACCGAGACAGGCGCTCCAAGGCCACCCCAAAGCGCCCGTCCGCGCCGGCCGACGCACGCACTGACCCCAATGGTCAATTTGTCCTAAACTTTTTCAAAACCACCCGAAATTCATCCTATACCTTACCCGCGAGCGCAAAATAATGAAATTGAAAATTGGTGACGCCGCCCCGCTGTTCAACGCTACCACGGCCGATGGCAGCCCCGTCAAACTGTCCGATTATTTCGGCACCAAACTGGTGCTTTACTTTTATCCGATGGACGATACGCCAGGCTGCACCCAGCAGGCCTGTTCCCTGCGCGACCACCACCGGGCCATCCGCGACAAGGGCGCGGACATTCTCGGCGTTTCCACCCAAGATGCCGCCTCCCACCAACATTTCACGGAAAAATACCACCTCAGCTTCCCCCTGATCGCCGACACCGATTCCGCCGTCGCCCAAGCTTATGGCGCCGTGGGTGGCGGCTTGATGGGAGCGGCAAGAAACTTGCTAGGTATCGCCAACCGGATCACTTACATCATCGATGAAAGCGGCCATATCGCCCATATTATCGACAGGCCCGATTGCGCCAACCACGCCGGAGAAGTGCTCAGACTGCTATAGGCGAACCCCAGACCCTCTGGCGCCGACTTGCCCGCGGCAACGATGGTTCGTATGCTAGCCGGAATGCGCCGTGACCCGACCGGCGGCAAGACGCCGCAAGTCACGCCTGCGCCGGCCAATGCACCGGGTTTGTCATGACGCCGAACCGGCGGGTCAGCCATGGCGGTTGGACCGTCTCGTCGTTCCCCGCGAAGTGCTATTAAGGAGATTTTCATGTCCGGGCGATTTTTTCGCGCCGCCTGTCTCACCACCGATCGGATCGCCCCCCGGACGCATCGGCTTTGCGCTCCCGCAGCCGCCGAGCGGCAGGGAGGGCCGACATGAGCGCCCGCGAATCGCACCGCTCTCCCGGCTGGGATCAAGGGGCCGCCAGCCAGCAAGGCGGGCGCCAAGAACAACAGGACCGCTGGGGCGTTTTTCAGGGTCCCGGCCAAGCGGGGTTGCTGGCTATCGTCGCGGACGGCATGGGCGGCCATCTCGATGGCGCCCTGGGGGCGCAGATCGTGGTCGATGTCGCCCGCGACTTCGCCCAGAACTCGCCGGAGTCGCTACGCGCCGCGCCCGCGGACGCGCTCGAACGCTTGTGCCAGCGGATGCACGAGGCCATCAACGCCCGCTCGGAAACCGCGCGCAGCACCGTGGTGATGGCTTGGCTCGACCGGGATCAGGCGCACTGGTTGAATATCGGCGACAGCCGGCTGTACCATTTCCGGCACGGCCAGCGCCTGATGCGGACCCGCGATCACTCGGCCGTACAACTGTTGATGGACCTGGGAGAAATCGACGAATCCGACATGGCGAGCCACCCGGCGCAGAACCGTCTTTACCGGTGTCTGGGCGGCGCGGAAACGCCCAAGCCGGACAGCGGCCAGTTTGCCGTCCAAGACGGCGATTTGCTGGCGCTGTGTTCGGATGGGGTCTGGGAATACGTGACCGAACCCGAACTGTGGGAAACCACCCGAAATCAAGGTCCCGCCGCCGCCGCCCGCACCCTGGCCGACCAAGCCGCCCGCCGCGGGGGGAAAATCGCCGACAACGCCACCTTGATCCTGCTGCGCGCCGGCGCTGGCACGGCCGTTGCCTCCGAGCATTGGCTACGCCGGGTTTCCGCCGGTTTCGCCTCGTTGTTCCACGGCGACCGCCGCTAACCTTCGACCTTCACCGCCGCGCTAAAGCCCGAACTCGCGCCCAACGACTGAAAGGGAAGCCAGATGACCGACGAAACCAACGCGCTGCCGAAGGGCTTCAACCTCCACCGCTATCAGATTGAAAAAGTCCTCGGGGCCGGCGGGTTTGGCATCACTTACCGAGCCATCCACGAAGCGCTCGAAAACCAGGTCGCCATCAAGGAATATTTTCCGGCCGAATGGGCCTATCGCGATCACAACGGCACCACGGTGCGCGCCAACGCGCAAGGCCAAATTCCCGCCCGCAGCGGCGAGCCGGCCTGCTACGACTGGGGTCTGCAACGGTTCCTGGATGAAGCCAAGATCCTGGTGCAGATCAACCACCCGTGCGTGGTGCGGGTGCGGGATTATTTCACCGCCAACGGCTCCGCCTACATCGTCATGGAATACGAGGACGGCGAATCGCTGAGCAACCTGTTGCAGCGGGGCGGCATCCTGCCCGAGTCCGAACTGCGCCACCTGCTCGATGATGTGATGCCAGCCCTGGAGGCGGTCCACGGCCAGGGTTACCTGCACCGCGACCTCAAGCCCAGCAATCTCTATATCCGCACCTGCGACACCCGGGTCATGCTGATCGACTTCGGCGCCGCCCGCCAAGCCCTGGGCCGGCGCACCCGCAGCGTCACCAGCGTGGTCACGCCCGGTTATTCGCCCATCGAGCAATATGTCACCGTCGGTGAGGATTACGGTCCCTGGACCGATATTTACGCGCTCGGCGCCGTCCTGTATCGCTGTATCACCGGCGCGCCACCCATCGAAGCGCCGGGGCGGGTCCTCAAGGACCCGGTGCAGCCCGCCGTGGAATGCGGGGCCGGGCTCTATTCGCGCGCCCTGCTGCGAGTGGCCGACCGCGCGCTGGCCGTCCGCCCCGAAGACCGTTTTCAGACCGTCGCCGACATGCGCGATGCCCTGCGGGTCGCCGACCAATCCAACGACCGCCCCGATTTTTCCCAGGTGCCACAGCTCCAACCCGAACTGCTGGAACTGTCGCCGCGCAACGGCGAACCGCCCCTCGGCCGCCCGCCCGCCCTTTCGAAACCGTTGACGCTGCCCGCCGACGATCCCTGGAGCGACACCAGCCGGCTGGAGCGCCGCTCCAAACCCAGCGATAAAGCCGGGACGCCCACGTCAACCCCGATTCCCTTCCAGCGTCCAAACGGCAACCTCCCGCTGTCCGGCGATAAAATCTCCAACTGGACGCTGACCGATTTTGACAGCCACAACCCCCCGCCCTTTGGCGCGGAGGGTTCGCAAGGCGCGAGAAGCAAAGAATCGCTGCCTCTGTTGAATGAGCAGGCCTGGGACAGGCTGGACGGCTCCGACCCGCGCTCCGCGGCGCTCTCGCCGGAGGGTGGTCGCGCCAGATCCCCTTCACCGCCTCAATCCGCACCCATGCCGACCCTGCTCAACCGCCCGCCCCAATCGGCGGTGGAGCATTTACGGAAAGCCTCCTCGAATCGGGCCGCCAGAAGCTCGCCTTCCGAGCTTGCAAAAACCAGCGCGCTCGGCCCCGCAGCCGAATCGGACGCCCGCCGCGAGGAAGATCGTTACGGGCCCGGCTCGGTGGACAGCCCATCGTCCGCCGAGCCGGGCTTGGACGCCATCAGCTACGGCCCCCGCACCCAGATCAACTGGCGCTGGATCCTGATGATGGTATTCGCCATCTGCGGCCTGTCGGGCATCGGGTTGCTCGGTTACGAGTATTACCACGCCCTCCAAGAACAGCAGCGACAAGCGGCGGCGGCGGCCCGGCAGACCCAACAGCAGCGCCAAGAAGAAGACAACGCCCGCATCGCCCAGGAAGAAGCCCGGCAACGCGATCAGGAGTTCGCGCGCTATCTGGAGCAATCGCGCAGCGCCATCGCCGCCAAGGATTGGGCGGCCGCCCAAAGCAACCTGGAGCGCGCGGCCGCGCTGAACCCCGAGCACCCGGATGTGGCGGCGGCGCGGACCGCACTGCTCGCCGCCCAACAGCCGGGCGTCCGCTCCAAAGTCCAGACCGAGCCCAAAACCGGCTTGCAGCTGACCTGGGTCGAAGCGGGCTGCTTCAACATGGGCAGCCCGAGCGGCGAGCGGGATCGCGGGGGCGATGAAAGCTCCCATCAGGTCTGCGTCAAGGGTTTCTGGATCGGCGCCACGGAGATCAGCAACGCCCAATTCCGCCGCTTCAAACCCGACCACGACAGCGGGGCCTACCAAGGGCGCCCCCTGAACCGCGACGCGCAGCCCGCGGTCAACCTGAACTGGGCCAGCGCGAAAGCGTTTGCCGAATGGCTGTCCTGGGAGGTCGGCGGCGGCAAGCGCTTCCGCTTGCCCACCGAGGGGGAATGGGAATACGCCGCCCGCGCCGGCACCACCACCCGTTATTACTGGGGCAACGACATCGACCCCCGTTACGCCAACTTCTCCGACCGCAACGACCCGTCCGGGGCGTCGGTCGGCAGTCTGGACGACCGCCAAGCAGTGACGGCGCCGGTCGGAAGCTACCAGCCCAACAACCTGGGCCTGTATGATGTCGCCGGCAATGCCTGGGAATGGACCTGTTCCGAATACGATCCCAATTACGGCGGCCAAGAGCAGGGGTGTTCGGACAAACGCGCCAACGAGGGCCTGCGCGTGCTCCGCGGCGGTTCCTGGAACAACGGGCCCGGCGATTTGCGCTCGGCCAAGCGCCAATCTCGCAAGCCCGACTACCGCGACGCGATGACCGGCTTCCGGGTCATGATGGAAGAGTGAGCGCCGGCGGCGCCCGATCCGACGGGTCGGGCCGTGCGCCGGGCCGGATCAAGAAGTGCGGCGGCTCACCAGAAAGGTCGCGCTGCCCTCGACCACGACGTTGTCCCGGACGGTGCAGACCGTCTTCATCACCACCCGCCGCCGCTCCTGATTGATGTCCTGGATCGTACAAACGGTGGTGACGGTATCGCCGATCCGCACCGGGGCCGTGAAACGCAACTGTTGGTCCACGTACACCGCGCCCGGTCCGGGCAAGCGAGTGCCCGCCACGCAGGAAATCAGGCCGGCGCAGAACATGCCGTGCGCGATGCGGCCCTTGAAGCGCGTCTGCGAAGCGAACTCCTCGTTGCAATGGACGGGGTTGTTGTCGCCGGTCAGGCCGGCGAACATCACCACGTCGGTTTCGGTGACGGTCTTGGCGTGAGACGCGCTCATGCCGACCTTCAAATCTTCCAGATAATACCCGTGAATGCTGTCGTTGTGGCCTTCGTGCGTGGAGTACATGCCTTTCTCCGGTTGAGGGGGTCTAAAGCCTCCGCTGAACGCGGGCGCCAGATAGCCTACACGACCGAGCGCCCCGGTGGGAAACACCGCCGCAAGCCTCAGGCGTTCGGGTCGACCACCACCCGCCCGCGCACTTGGCCGGCGATGATCGCTTCCGCCAGGCGGGGCACTTCCGCCAGCGCCACCACTTGGGTCGCACGGTCCAGGGCCGCCACGGGCAGATCGCCCGCCAGCCGTTTCCAGGCATTGCGGCGCGGTTCGGGCGGACACAGCACCGAATCGATCCCGAGCAATTGCACCCCGCGCAGGATGAACGGCATGACGGTGGTGGGCAGCTCGACATCGCCCGCCAAGCCACAGGCCGCCACCGCGCCGCCGTAATCGGTTTCCGCCAGCGCGCGCGCCAAGATCCGACCGCCCACGGTATCGATGACCCCGGACCAGCGCTGGGTTTCCAGCGGCCGGCACGATTGGTCCATTTGCTGGCGGCCGATCACTTCATCCGCGCCCAGTTCGTGCAAGAAGGCTTCATTTTCCGGACGGCCCGTCAGCGCGGCGACCCGGTAGCCCAAGTGCGACAAGATCGCCACCGCCACGCTGCCGACGCCGCCGCTAGCGCCCGTCACCAGGACGGGCTTGGTCCTATCGGGTTTGATGCCCGCCCGCTCCAGAGCCAGCACCGACAACATGGCGGTGAAGCCCGCCGTGCCTATGGCCATGGCCCGGCGACCGTCCAGCCCCTCGGGTAGCGGCACCAGCCAATCCGGTTTGACCCGCGCCCGCTGGGCATAACCGCCCCAGTAGCTTTCGCCCACCCCCCAGCCGGTCAGCACCACGCGATCGCCCGGCCGATAAGCCGGCGCCGCCGACTCCAGCACCGTCCCGGCCAGATCGATGCCGGGCACCAGCGGAAACCGGCGAACGATCTTGCCCTTGCCGGTCACCGCAAGGCCGTCCTTGTAGTTGAGCGAGGAATAATCCACGGCCACCAGGACGTCTTCGGGGGGGAGCTCGGCATCGCTCAGCGTGGCCAGCTCGGCCACGGTTCGGCCGCCCCGCTGGTTCAGCACCAGCGCCTTGAAAGTCGCTGCATCGATCATAGCGTTCCCTCCTCAAACAATTATGAAGCTTGCCGGACGCCTGAAACCCCCCGATCCGAGCAAACGGCGCGGGTCCGCCGGCGGCACCGATAAATGGATTGCATCACCGATAGGGACTAAATACCATAACTTGACAACGTATAATCGAGCGGATCGGGAGCCGGCCTCGTCCAGAACCCACCGACCCGCTCCCTCGCCGCGAGCCGAATCGCCTAGCCTGTAATATACTGAGGGCGCAAGACCGGGCAACCGTTGCCTCCCGGCGCACGCTAACAGCGCATTTCAATACGCGACCACTCCCATGCAAAGGTGAACAATGAAAATACTAGTCGCCGTAAAACGGGTCGTTGACTACAACCTGTCTCTTATACACATCTGACGCTGCCGACGAGCGATCTAGTGTAGATCTCGGTGGTCGCCGTATCATTAAAAAAAATCCACATGAACAGTA
>DPWB01000319.1 GCA_003527885.1 Candidatus Competibacteraceae bacterium | reverse complement strand
CGCGGCGATGAAGAAGTTCTTCCCGTAATCGTCGGATTCCTGTCCGAGTTTACAGCCAATCGGGGGCGCGAAAGCGCCCCTTTTGCTATCTGCAAGCCTTAATGTTGGTTTATTGACCGACAGTCGCCGAGGAGATCGCCGTCCGCCATGATCGCTCCCGCTACCCCTTTTCGGGTCGTGATGGCCCAGTTGAATTTCCTGGTCGGCGATATCGCCGGTAACACCGACAAAATCATCGCCGCCGCGCTGGCGGCGCGCGACCGGTTGCAGGCCGATCTGATCGTTTTTCCCGAACTGGCGCTCACCGGCTATCCGCCGGAAGATTTGCTGTTGCGTCCTGGCTTTATCGCTCAGGTCGAACCGGCGCTACAGCGGCTGCGCCAAGCGATGCCAGGCATCGCCGCCGTGATCGGTTGCCCCAATAGGACATCGGCAGGGTTGCGTAATGCGGCTGTGCTGCTGGACGATGGCGCGATCCAGGCGACTTACTGCAAGCAACTACTGCCGAACTACAGCGTGTTCGACGAGAAACGCTATTTTATCGCCGGGACCGAGCCGGGCATCGCAACGGTTAAAGGCGTTCGGGTCGGCATGACGGTTTGCGAAGATGCCTGGCAGCCTGACCCGATGGCGCAAGCCACCCAGGCTGGGGCACAATTGTTGGTGAACCTCAACGCCTCGCCCTACCACGCTGGTAAAGGCAATCAACGGCTGGATGTGCTGCGCCAGCGGGTCGCGGAGAACGGCGTTCCCATCGTTTACGTTAACCTGCTCGGTGGCCAGGACGAATTGGTGTTCGACGGCGGGTCGATGGTGGTCGGTGCGGACGGTACGTTGATCCAACGAGCGCCTTTCTTTGCAGAAGGTCTCTATCCAGTCGATTTTCAGCACACTGAGACCGGTCTGGTGCCCGTTCAGGGGCCAATTGCCGCCGAGCCGGGTTTGGAAGAAGGCATCTATCAAGCCTTAGTGCTGGGCGTGCGCGATTACGTGCAGAAAAACGGTTTTCCCGGCGTGGTGCTGGGTTTATCCGGCGGTATCGACTCGGCGCTGACCCTGGCCATCGCGGTGGATGCTTTGGGTGCGGAGCGGGTCGAGGCGGTGTCGATGCCCTCGCGCTACACCGCCGATATGAGTAATACCGATGCCGAATTGGAAGCCAACGCCTTGGGCGTTAACTATTACACGCTGCCCATCGAGCCGACCTTTCAAGCCTTCTTGCAGGTGTTGCAGCCGGTGTTTGCCGGGTTGCCGCCGGGTATCGCCGAGGAGAATATCCAAGCCCGCTGCCGCGGTGTGTTGCTGATGGCGATTTCCAACAAGACCGGCAAGATGGTGTTGACCACCGGCAACAAGAGCGAAACGGCGGTCGGCTATTCCACATTGTACGGTGACATGGCGGGCGGTTTCGCGCCGATTAAGGATGTGCTGAAAACGATGGTGTATCGACTGTCGGCCTATCGCAACAGCCTGTCGCCGGTGATTCCGCAACGGGTAATCGACCGGCCGCCGTCAGCGGAATTGCGGCCGGATCAAACCGATCAGGACAGCCTGCCGCCCTACGATGTATTGGACGCCATTCTTCACGGCTACGTGGAGCAAGACCGCTCGGTTGAGGAATTGATCGCGGCAGGGTTTGATCGGGCGACGGTGGAGCGGGTGGCGCGGCTGGTGATCGTCAATGAATACAAGCGCCGTCAGGCGGCGCCTGGCGTACGCATTACGCCGCGCGCGTTTGGCCGCGACCGCCGCTATCCGATCACTTCAGGGTTTCGGCGCTAACGGGCTAGCTCAGAGGTGAGGTGAGGCTGAATCTCTTGTAGCAACGCTTTGAATAGTTTCGGATTACCGGCAACGATATTGCCCGTTTGCATAAAGTCGTTGCCGCCGCCGAAGTCGCTAACCAGCCCGCCTGCTTCTTGTACCAACAAAGCGCCGCCCGCGATATCCCACGGTTTTAAGCCAATCTCCCAAAACGCATCTAAGCGGCCGCAAGCGACATAAGCTAGATCCAGCGACGCGGCCCCAGCCCGGCGAATCTCCATGCACTTACCGAACAGGCCACTGAACATGTTGAGGTAAGCCGGCTGATGGGTGGGATGGCGGAACGGAAATCCGGTGCCTAAGAGCGAGTTTTCCAGCGCGTTGACGCCGCTGACCCGGATGCGCCGGTCGTTCATCTGCGCGCTGCCACCGCGTGCAGCGGTAAACATCTCTTGCCGGATTGGATCGTAAATCAGGGCCGCTTCCAGACGGTTTTTATGGCGCAAAGCGATGGAAACAGCGAAGTGCGGAATGCCGTGCAGGAAATTCGTGGTGCCGTCTAATGGGTCGATGACCCATTGATACTCTTCTTGTCCCGGTTGGGCACCGCTCTCCTCGGCGAGGATGGCGTGATTGGGATAACTCTTGCGCAAGGTTTGGATGATCTCTTGCTCGGCTTGCAGATCGGCGTCGCTAACGAAGTCATTGCGCTGTTTAGCGGTGACATTGAGCCGTTCGAGGTGATCGAAATGGCGAAGCAGGATGCGGCCGGCGCTGAGAGCGGCACGCTGAGCTATCGTTAAAACTGGGTTCATGGCGGTTCGGGTGATGTGCGGAACAGGGGCCGGGGTGTCCGGTGCGAGCGCGTCATGATAGCAGACTAAAACCCGCTCGGCGGCTAGCGGAATTCCTGGAATGGCTGGGTATCGATGATTTGACAGATTCTTAAAAAATTAAAATTAAACACTGTTCATAAGATTAATTCGATACACATCTCCGAGCCCACGAGACCGTACTAGATCTCGTATGCCGTCTTCTGCTTGAAAAAAAAAAAAACGTCTTCTGCTT
>DPWB01000149.1 GCA_003527885.1 Candidatus Competibacteraceae bacterium | reverse complement strand
TCCTTGCCGGAAAACGCGCCGCCGCCATGGTGAGCCGCGCCGCCGTAGGTATCGACGATGATCTTGCGCCCGGTCAATCCGCAATCGCCCACCGGGCCGCCGATCACGAAACTGCCGGTCGGGTTGATGTGGTATTGGGTGTGTTTGTCCAGCCATTCCGCCGGCAGCACCGGCTGGATGATGTTCTCCATCACAGCCTCGCACAACAGTTTGTAGCTGATGTCGGGATCGTGCTGGGTTGACAGGACGACGGCTTCGATGCCAACGACCTTGTGATCCTGATAGCGGAAGGTGATCTGACTTTTGGCGTCGGGCCGCAACCAGGGCAATACGCCGCTCTTGCGCATTTCGGACTGGCGCTGCACCAACAAATGAGCGTAAGTGATCGGGGCGGGCATCAGCACGTCGGTTTCGTTACAGGCGTAGCCGAACATCAAGCCCTGGTCGCCGGCGCCTTGTTCTTCCGGGCTTTTGCGGTCGACGCCCTGGGCGATGTCGGGCGACTGTTTGCCGATGCAGGACAGCACCGCGCAGGTCGCGCCGTCGAAGCCGACCTTGGAGTTGTCGTAGCCGATGCCGACCACGGTATCGCGCACGATTTTGTCGAAGTCTACCCACGCCGTTGTGGTGATCTCGCCGGCCAGGACGACGACGCCCGTTTTGATCAGGGTTTCACAGGCGACGCGGCCATTGGTATCCTCGGCGAGGATGGCGTCCAATACGGCATCGGAAATCTGGTCGGCGATTTTGTCCGGATGCCCTTCTGAAACGGACTCGGAGGTAAACAGGTAGTTTCGACTCATAAGGGGGTAGATCCTCGAACAACTAATAACAGGGACTGACGTATGGTCGTTGAAAAAAGATCAAGCAATTTAAACGTGACAGTCTACCGAAAAAATATTGCATTTGCATCTCGGTTTTTTATTCCATTTGGTTATGTTTATGTTTTTGAATAGACCTTTAAGTTTTACCGTTCATGCGTGATTCAACGCCTGAAGAGGCGGTATTGACCTGCGCCGAACTGGGTCGTGCGCCGTTGGTCGAGCTGCTCGGCCGTTACGGGCTTGGCGTGGTCTGGCTGGCGTGCGGTACGGTGATTCCGGGCAGCTATTGGGGCGAGCGCGAGGCGGGGTTGATCGCTGATCGCCTGTTCGTGCGCGACGATACACCGGTGCATTCCGCCTTGCATGAAGCCTGTCATTACATCTGCATGGACCCCGGACGCCGGGCGAGGTTGTATACCGATGCGGGCGGCGAGTGCGACGAAGAGAACGGCGTCTGCTACCTGCAACTCTTGTTGGCGGATGAGTTACCCGGCGTCGGTCGGGCGCGGCTGTGCGCCGACATGGATGCGTGGGGCTATACTTTCCGGCTCGGTTCGGCCCGTGCCTGGTTCGAGCAAGATGCCGAGGACGCGCGACTCTGGCTGTGGCAAAACGGGTTGATCGATCGGGCGGACCGGCCGCTCTGGCGGGTAAGGCGGAGCTCGTTTCGGCGGAGTACAAGTGAGGGTCGCAGATCGTGCGGTGAGAGTGGTTAATTTCCGAGATCGGTGTGGCGGGCTTCACAACTTCAAAGAAGCCTCATGCCTCATCTTTACAATCGATAACTTGATAGAGGAGATCGTGTATGAAAGTTCGATCCGTCCGCAGCCGGTCGCGGCGAGTTTTGGGCTATTTGGGGGCCATCAGTACAGTTGCCGTGCTTTTTGGATCGCCTTTGAGCTATGCGGCTACCTTTACGGTCGCGAACCTCAGCGACAGCGGCCTCGGTTCATTGCGGCAGGCAATATCCGATGCCAATAACACCTCTGGCGCGGACACGATCGTTTTTCAGGCGGGCCTGAGCGGCACTCTGTCGACGTCAGGGGGATTTATCATTAACGATCCGTTGACCATTATTGGCGCCGCGCCAAATGTGACGATCAGCGGTAACAACACCCAGCGCATCTTCACCATCAACAGCGGCAAGACCGTTTTTCTCTCAACAGTAAAGCTTCAAAACGGTGGAATTAATAATGCTGGAACGCTGTTCTTGCAAAACAGCACCATTCAATCCAGCAGATGGTCTGGCGCGGATGGAGGCGGCGCTATCAGTAACAGCTTATCGAGTAGTGTATTGACCGTCAGCTATTGTGTTTTAGAGGGTAACTCGGCTCCTGATGGTCTTGGGGGCGGCATCTTCAATCGCGGGAAATTGACGGTCAACAATACGGTTCTGTCCGGCAATGCGGCGACTACTCGAAGCGGTGGCGCTATTTATAACCTAGGTGCGTTGACGGTCAATAACAGTACTTTTACCGGCAATTTGGCCGGGCGTTATGGCGGCGGCTTAAAAAATGATGATGCTTCTGCGACTATGACGATCACCAATACCACTATTAACGCAAATACCGCCCAGGGTGGCGGTGGGGGTATTAACAACGAAAGCGGCACCTTGACCGTCTATAATAGTACTCTCTCGGCGAATGGGGCTTTGAGTGCCGTTATTACTGATGGCGGAGGCGGTCTTAGAATTAGAGCGGGTACGACAACCGTACTGAATAGCACGATAGTTAATAACACGGCTCCCTCATCCAGAGGCGGCGGCGTTTTTAACGGCTCGCTCGATTTTTCGGTGGGCAATAGTGTAATAGCAGGCAACAGCGCAGCGACAGGGGCGTCGGTCTATAACAGTAATGGGGTTTTTAAGTCTCGGGGCCATAATGTTTTTGGCGAGAACGGGGTCTCGGGGTTGAGCAACGCCAATACGGTTGCGGGTGATAGTGTTCTTCCTGGCGCGCTCGGTACGGCCGTTGGCCCTCTGGCAAACAATGGAGGACCCACACTGACGCAGCTACCCGTTGCGGGCGGTCCACTGATCGATGGCGGTGATAACGCTTTGGCGCAATCGGCAGCGCTTGGGGCGGATGGGCGCGGCTACCGGCCGCGGAGCGTGAACGGTGTGGTGGACATTGGCGCGGTCGAGGTCGGGGCGCTGCCCGCCGAACAAACCTTGATCGGGCACTACTACCAATCGATTTTAAGCCGCGCGCCCGATCCCGGTGGCTGGGCCTACTGGCAAGGGGAGGTGAGCCGGCTGCAAGGCTTGGGAGTGGACGTGCAAGAAGCCTTTCGGGTGATGGCGGGCTGGTTCTTTGAAAGTGCGGAGTACGCGGCCAAGGGTACCGGCGACGGTCAATACGTCACTGATCTGTACCGGACCTTCTTCCAGCGCGACCCCGACGGCGGCGGTCTGAACTACTGGGTTGGCCAGCTCGCCCAAGGGATGCCGCGGTCGGTGGTGCTGTTTTCCTTCCTGTTCTCGGCGGAGTTTGGCAGCTACATGCAGGGGTTGCTGGGCAGCACCGCCAGCCGGGCCGAGGTCTACGCCGTGGTGGACTTCTACCGGGGCTTCCTCAACCGGCTGTCCGACACCGGCGGGTTCACTTACTGGGCGGCCCGGTTCCGCGCCGCGCAGTGCCAGGGGGCGGCGGCGGTCAACAATGAGGTGAACAGCATTTCCACGCAGTTCCTGGGTAGCGGGGAGTACTTGAACCGCAACCGGGGCAACCGCGACTACGTGGCCGACCTGTACTACGCCTTCCTGCGGCGGGGCGGGGATTTGGCGGGCTTCAACTACTGGGTCGGCCAGTTGGACGGCGGCCTCAAGAGCCGCGAACAACTGCGCGGCGAATTCCTCGGTTCCGCCGAGTTCCAAAACCGGGTCGCCCAGATCATCGGCCAGGGCTGCCTGTAGCCAATTCCCCAAAGGCCAGGGAGGGCCTCGTTCTCGATGGGTATTTTGAACAGCCAACAGTGACGATAAACTGAACTTGAAGTGACCCTAATAGGACATAGGTTGTAACAAACGTCATCCCGGTAGGGATCGTGTCGGCCATTTCGCCGATCGTGGCCGCATCTTCAAACACCTGGAAGCGGGGTTGATAAAAAATTCCGTCATGACCGTACAGATCAAATATTTCGCCAGCCTGCGCGACCGCTTGGGTCGCGCTGAAGATCGGTTTTCCGTGGCCGAAACAACCACGGTTGCCGAAATTTGGGCGGGGCTGTGGCCGGAAACGCCGTTACCGCCGAATACGCTGGCGGCGGTCAATATGGAATACGCCAGCCTGGAACAAACCGTCCGCGATGGCGATGAGGTGGCGTTCTTCCCGCCGGTGACAGGAGGGTAGAGGGTGAAGGTCGAATTGCGGGATGCGCCCTTCGAACCGCTGGCGGAACTGGGGTGTTATCAAGCCGGCCGGACCGAACTGAAAGGCCGGTACGGCGCGACGGCGACCTTCATCGGCACCGTGCGCGACTGTGACGAACAAGCCGCCATCAGCCGGATGAGCCTGGAGCATTACCCCGGTATGACCGAGCGCTGTTTGCAGCGCATCGTTGAAACCGCCGCCCGGGAATGGCCGCTCCTGGATGCCCTGGTGCTTCACCGGGTCGGCGAGTTGAACCCCGGCGATCCCATCGTGCTGGTGGCGGTCTGGTCGGCGCACCGGGCGACGGCCTTCGCGGCCTGCCGGTGGATCATGGAAGAACTGAAATCGAAAGCGCCCTTCTGGAAACGCGAGCACAGCGCCGCCGGCTCGCGGTGGGTGGAACACAACACGCCAGGCTGAGGCCCAGCCCGCCCGCGAGTGTCAGTGCGTTTCGGTAGGCGATCCGTTATCCTGCACGGATGAACGGACCCCCCCCGAACGCTCTCATCGCTCGCCGGTTCCGGGGATTCCTCCCGGTCATCGTGGATGTCGAAACCGGCGGCATCAACGCCCAAACCGACGCCTTACTGGAAATCGCCGCCGTCATCGTGCGCATGGACTGGCAGGGCGACTTACGCCCCGCCGGCACCTTGGCCCATCACGTCCAACCCTTTCCCGGCGCGCGGCTGGACCCGGCATCGATGGCGGTCAACGGGATCGACCCGGATCATCCCTTCCGCTACGCGGTCGCGGAACGCGAAGCCTTGGAGGGCATCTTTCAGGAGATCCGGCGGGAGATGCGGGAAACCGGTTGTACCCGCGCCGTCCTGGTCGGCCACAACGCGTTTTTCGATCTGGCGTTTCTGAACGCGGCGGTGGCCCGCACCAAGATCAAGCGTAACCCTTTTCATCCGTTCAGCAGCTTCGACACGGTGTCGCTGGCCGGGTTGGCCTACGGGCAAACGGTGCTGGCGCGGGCGCTCCAGGCGGCGGACATCCGCTGGGACGAGCGCGAGGCGCATTCGGCGATTTACGACGCCGAGCGCACGGCGGACCTGTTTTGCTTGATCGTCAACCGCTGGAAAGCATTGGGGGGTTGGATGCCCGCCGACGGTTAAGCGGCGGCTTCGAAGCGGTAAGGCAGCGGCTCCAGGCGAAGCGTCGGCCCGCCGACCGCGCCCAGTTGCAGCGTTCCCCGTTCGGCGAGCTCGATCATCGCCACCGCCAGCACGGCATAACCGCCGTCGGGATGCCATGCCGCATCGGCCAGTTGTCCCGCGCTCTGGCCGGGGTCGGCGTGAACTGAAAACAGCGCATCGCCGGGATGGGGCGGCGTCGGACTGTCCACCCGCGCCAAATACATCCGCCGTTTCAGCTTGCCCAAATAATGGGTGCGCGCCACGATCTCCTGCCCGGTGTAGCAGCCTTTCTGAAAGCCGATCCCATCCAGCAACTGCAGGTTGAGCATTTGCGGCACGAACGCTTCCACGGTTTCGGGGTAGACGGCCGGCGTTCCCGCCAAAATATCCAGCAAACGCCAGGGCCCGGCGCCGATGGGGGTGACATTCGGGGCGAGCGCGTTCCAAAACGCCGTCAGTTCGGGGGCCGGGCCGTGCAGTTGGAAGCGAGGGGTGGGACCGGGCAGACGGAGGACCGTGACGCCGTGTGAATCGCGTACCTCACCTTCCAGCATGGCGGCGACCTCCGCCGAAGCGTGTTCCGCCAGCAAGCGCGCGGCGGCAGGCCCGGCCACCCCCATCCGCGCCAGAGAGTCGCTGGCGTCCTCCAGCGCGGTTTTGGCCCTGAGCACGTATTTCCGCAAGCGCGCCAGCGTCGGCGCCACCAGCGCGCGCGGCAGCTCCAGGTAATGGGCGTCTTCGCGTCGGAACACCTGCGGGCAGGCCAGCGCCCGACCCTTGGGGCTGCAATAAGCGCCGAGCAGGCTGCGCTGCGGCGTCGCCTGCCGCAGGTCGCACGTCAGTTGGCCTTGCAAGAAACTCTCGCTATCGGGGCCGCGCGCGACGATCAGACCCCGCTGCGACAGGTCGCAGCACACCTCGCCGGAAAGCGCCGCGCGGGATTCGAGGTCAGCCCGGCCGAAGTTTGCTACCCCATCGGTCGCCAGCACGGCACCCGCCCGCTCAAGAAATACCCGCCATTCTGCGTTCATAGGATGAAATCTCGTTGTCTTTCCAGTTTATAACAGCAGGGTGCACGCGTGGTCCACCCGTTCGAGAATCCGCTGATTCGTTGCGTTCGAGGGCCGTGAAAGGCATAATGTCCACAAGAAATAGACCAAAATACCCGACCGTCGTACTAAGTTTTCAGAGCTGTAATCTTTCCAGTGGCAGGGTCGACGGCTGGGAGTTGGATGGCCGGCTAGCGCCATCCCTTAACTTGCTTTTTCGCGAGCTGTCATGAACGAGAACGACACGCAGATCACGCCGCCGCAGCCGTCCACGAGCCCCGACCCGTCCCCGCCCGCCGAACCCGCCGCAAAACCCAAACAGCCCCTGGAATTTGGCGGTCCCAAAGGACCTGAGCCCACCCGCTACGGCGATTGGGAGAAAGCTGGCCGCTGTATCGATTTCTAGGCTCCCGCCGTCGTGGCAGGCCCTCCAGCGTGCAACACCGTCCGAATCCATCGTTTTTATTGTGACACCCCCGGACATGGGGGTAGCATTCGACCTTGATTTTTGCGTCGCACAAAAAAACGAGCTTCATCTTCGCCACTGTCTTAACGAGGAGAAACCTATGTCAGCCAACAAGCGGCCGCTGTCGCCGTTCATGATCGGCCCGTACTACAAACCACAAATGACCTCGGTGTTATCCATCACCCACCGCGCCACCGGAGCCGCTCTGGTGGCCGGAACGCTGCTGTTGGTGTATTGGCTGGCGGCGGCGGCGCTCGGCCCGCAAGCCTATCACCACGCTCAAGCGGTGATAGGGTCGATGCTCGGTCAACTGCTGCTGTTTCTGTGGACATGGGCGCTGTTTTACCACATGGCGAACGGTATCCGTCATCTGTTCTGGGACGCCGGCTACGGCTTCGAGCTGCCGGACGCCGCCAAATCGGGCTGGGCGGTGATCTGGGCGTCCGTCATTCTGACCGTTTTGTGCTGGCTGATCGCCGCGCCCTGAGGAGAGACCATCATGAGTATCCGTACCCCGCTCGCTCGCGTTCGCGGCCTAGGCACCGCCAAAGACGGCACCCATCACTGGTGGATGCAGCGCGTGACCTCCATCGCCCTGGTGCCGCTGGTGTTGTGGTTCGCCTTCTCGATGTTGCGCTACTCCCGTACCGAGTACGAGATGTTCCAGCACTGGCTGAGCAACCCGATCAACGCCGGCTTGATGGTGACGTTCCTGTTCGTGGTGTTTTATCACGCCAAGCTGGGGATGCAGGTTATTTACGAAGACTACGTTCGCCCGGAATGGGTCATGTACGTCGCCCTGCTGGTGACCCAGTTCGTTTTGTTCCTGCTGGGCGCGATCTCCATTATCAGCGTGCTCAAAATCGCGCTTGCCTGACGCCCACCACCGGAGGCTGAGGTTTCATGTCCAAAGAATACAAATTAATCGAGCATAACTACGACGTGGTCGTGGTCGGCGCGGGCGGCGCGGGCTTGCGCGCCACCTTCGGCATGGCCCAGAAGGGCCTCAAGACGGCCTGTTTGACCAAGGTGTTTCCCACCCGCAGCCATACGGTCGCGGCGCAGGGCGGCATGTCGGCGGCGCTGGCCAACATGGGCCAGGATCTGTGGCAGTGGCACATGTATGACACCGTGAAGGGTTCCGACTGGCTGGGCGACCAAGACGCCATCGAATACATGTGCCGCGAAGCGGTGCCGGCGGTGATCGAACTGGAGCATTACGGGGTGCCGTTCTCCCGCACCGAGGAAGGCAAGATTTACCAGCGCCCGTTTGGCGGCATGACCACCAACTACGGCGAAGGCATCGCCCAGCGCACCTGCGCCGCCGCCGACCGCACCGGCCACGCCATCCTGCACACCCTCTACCAGCAGGCGCTCAAGCACAGTGCGGAATTCTTCATCGAATATTTCGCGCTGGACCTGATCGTGGACGACTCGGGCGCGTGCCGCGGCGTGGTGGCCTGGGATTTGGCCGACGGTACGCTGCACGTGTTCCGCGCCCATCAGACCGTATTGGCGACCGGCGGTTATGGCCGCGCCTACTTCTCGGCGACTTCCGCCCACACCTGCACCGGCGACGGCAACGGCATGGTGCTGCGGGCCGGCCTGCCGTTGCAGGACATGGAATTCACCCAGTTCCACCCGACCGGCATCTACGGCTCCGGCTGTCTGATGACCGAAGGCTGCCGGGGCGAGGGCGGTTATCTGACCAACTCCAACGGCGAGCGCTTCATGGAGC
>DPWB01000150.1 GCA_003527885.1 Candidatus Competibacteraceae bacterium | reverse complement strand
GGGATGAGCGGAAATCGCGGCGCGGTTCCGGCGGCGGCCTGAAGCGGATGGCTTGAAGCGGGAATGGCGCGCGCACGCTGGAATCGCCGGGAGACGCCTTGCGGCAACAGCGCCTACAGCGTCCCGATGCCCGAAGTGCGGCCGGCCCATAGCCACCGGCAATCCGGCGGATCGGGGGATTCGGCCCGGCGCGTGGGTTTGTCGCTGTCGGCGCCGGGAGACCGAAGCGCCGATCAAGCGCGAAGGGACGCAGTGCTTCAAGCGCGCTCTTACGAGGGCAAACCAGTCTATCCCTGTCGAATCAACGTCGATGTGGTGTATGGCGAGGTACCATCTGGAGCGGGCTGAGCTGTATTCTCATTGGTCTGGGGAGATGGCCGCACCGACTCTACAGCACCCATCGCCAAGTCCAGTAAATCGCTAACTTCGGAGTGAGTTAAGCACGCCAATCGGTCACGAGAGCAATAGGGGGGTACGTGGACGGTTCCGAAGCATAAGCGCACATCCACGGTTGGCTCGCCCAACAGCCGCCACAGGTGCGGCAATAACGCATCATCGTCAATAAAAGGAACCGTGCCATTGATCCCGCCTTGATGCGGGTAACGCAAGGCGATGGCCTGGACCGGACAGCGGGCCAGCAACGCGGCCTGAAACAGGCGCGGATAAAACCGCCGGACGGATTCGCCGCTGGTCGAAGTGCCTTCTGGAAACACCAACACCCGCCCGCCTTGGCGCAAGCGCCAGACCAGTTGTTCGGTGGCTTCGGCCGCGCCGCTCTTGCCGCCGCGCCGGATGAAAGCGGTGCCGGCCCGACGGCACAGCCAGCCGAACAGCGGCCACGTCGCCACCTCCTGCTTGGCCAGGAAATGGGTGGGGCAAACGGCGGCGATGCAGAAAATATCCAGCCATGAAATGTGGTTGGCCACGAACAGCGCCCCGCCGTGGTGCGGGCTGCCGGCCGTCTGAATCCGCACTCCCCGAATCCGGCACAACCGCCGGCTCCACCAGACCAGCGGGTCGGTGGAGCGGTAGCGGCGGTGGCGAACCGGCCCGAGCGCTGCGGCAACCAGAATGCCAGCAAGAATATGAAAAATCAGGAGTGGGGCACGCCTGCTCCGCCGTCCGGCTTGCGCTAGACGATCCCGCCGACGACCACTCATTGGTCCCGGTCCAGAAAATGTCGAGCGTAGCGTCGCTCGATGCGTTGGGTGGACAACAAGATAAAAACGTCAGCGACCTTGAAATCGGGGTCGAGACAAGGCTCGCCGCCGATCCGTGCGCCCAACCGGAGATAAGCTTTCAGCAAGGGTGGCATCGCTCCAGGAGTGCGCGCCACGCCGTCATGACGGGGCAACGGCAAGCGCGGTTGTACCCGCAGCGACTCCGGGACCAAATGGCGCTCTGCCAGTTCGGCGCACAATGCCCGTGCCGTGCCGCCATCCTCGCCCAGCGGAATACTGGCGCAGCCGATCAGATAGTCGATGTCGTGTCCGGCGATGAAGGTCGCCAGGCCGGACCAGAGGGCGCCGATGGTCGCGCCGTTACGGTAATCGGGATGCACGCAGGTCCGGCCGATTTCCATGAACCGCCCCGGCAGGGCCAGCACCGGCGTGAGGTCGAATTCGGTCTGAGAGTAGAAGCCGCCGGCGCGGCGCGCGGCGTCGGCGGTGAGGATGCGGGTGCAACCCACCACTTGGCCGAACCCGTCGCGCACCAGCAGGTGCTGGCAGTAGCTATCGAGACGGTCGTGATCGAGGCCGGCTCGCCGGTTGTGGAGCTTCGCGCCCATTTCCTCGGCGAAAATGGCATAGCGCAGGCGCTGCGCCGCTCGAATGTCTTCCTCGGATCGCGCCAGCGCCACGGCGAGCGGGCGCGGCGAGACGGCTGGCGAGGATTCGGCCGCCAGAAATGGTGGGGAGATAGAGGCGATAGGGTCGATAGGGGCGGTGCAGGACGGTTCGGCGCTCAAGACAGGCTCCTGGAAACGATGGACGAGAACGTTTCGCCAAGCCTAAAAAGGGCGCATGACAGCCGCTTTACCGGATCGTTAAACCTGGATGAACGACAGTTGCAGCGCCAGCGCCGCCAGCGCCGCGCCCAGCAACGCGCCGGCCAGCACATCGCTGGGGTAGTGCAAGCCCAGCACGATCCGCGATAGGGCCACCAAGGTCGCGAACGGTAACAGCAGCCATCCCAGGGCGGGGTAGTAGTACACCGCGATCAGCGTGAACGACACCGCGTGCAGGGTGTGGCCCGAGGGAAAGCTGTATTCGTCCAGCGGCGCGGCGCGCGGTTCGATGTGGCGGTCGCGAGCGCACGGACGAGAGCGGGTGGTTCGGGCTTTCAGCCACTTATACAAGATCAAACAGACCGCGCTCGCCAGCAGCATCCGGCCGACGGCGGGCGTCGCCGCCCGGCCGTACACCAGCAGCAGCACGGCCATCAGCGCATACCAAAACACGCCGTCGCCCAGCCGGCTGACCAGCGCGAACAGACGGATGGCCGGACGGTGGTGGATCACCTGCTGGGAGCGCAAGCACCACGCCAGCTCCCGGTCGCTCAAGCGGTCCCAGCGCGCGGGGACGGGGTGAGGTCGTTCGATCAGATGGGGTGAGAAACGCTCGGGCATACGCTTTCTTCTTGGAGGATGGCGCGGAGCAACAAGGTTTCCAAACGGTCGTATAGTCGTTCGCTGTCCAGCCGCACGACCGCCTGCCGAGCCGACTGGCCCATCGGTTCGAGCAGATCGGCTGCGCCCGCCAGCGCGGTTGCGGCGGCGCTAAAGGCCGCGGCGTCGCCAAACGGCGCCAGCAGACCGCAACGGCCGGATTTCACATGCGCGCGAGCGGCGGCATAATCGAACGCCACCATCGCCAAACCGCTGGCCATCGCCTCCAGCACCACATTGCCGAAGGTTTCGGTCAGGCTGGGAAACAGAAATAAATCGGCCGAAGCGTAATGAGCGGCCAAATCCTCGCCTTGGCGCATCCCGCAATAGACAAAACCCGGATGACGGGCGCGCAGGCGAGGCGTCATCGGCCCGTCTCCCACCAGGATCAGACGGGCGTCGGGCCGCCGCCGCCGGATCGCCTCAAAGGCGGCGACGAGCAATTCCAAATTCTTTTCCGCCGCCAGCCGTCCCACGTACAGCACGGCCAACGCCCGAGGCGTCACCCCCCAGCTCTGCCGTAAACCCGGATCGCGGCGCCGTGGCGAAAACAGCGCCGTATCCACGCCCCGCGCCAGCACGTTCAGGCGTAGAAACCCCAGCGCTCGCAGTTGGCTGGCCAATTCCTCGGTCGGCACCAGGGTCTGTACCCCCTGGTTGTGAAAACGCCGCAAATAGGCCGTAATCGGCGCGGCCAACCAACCGAGGTCATAATGGCGGCTGTAATTCTGGAAATGGGTGTGAAAGCTGGTGGATGCCGGAATGCCCAACCGACGGGCCGCCCGCAGCGCCGAATGGCCCAACGGCCCTTCGGTGACGATGTGAACCAGGTCGGGGCGCGCCCGTTGCCAGTGCGCCAGCAGGGCGCGAGCCGCCGGCCAACCGGCTTGCAGTTGCGGGTAGCCGGGAATCCTGAAGCCGGGCAGCCGCAAGGTTTCCGGGGCATCCGCGGGTTCTGCTAGGTCGCGCTCGCCCTGCCGGACACGGACTAGGCGCAGATCGTGGCCGCGCCGCCGCAGACCCTCGATCCAGCGGGCGATGGTGAGCGCGACACCGTTGATTTCCGGCGGGTACGTTTCGGTGACGATGCTGACGCGCAAGCATCGCCGGGGCTGAACGCTTGGAGTATTCGGATCCATGCCCCAAAGTTTCGTAAACGTCGGCAACAGCTTGATGATGGTTTGATGAAAGAACCATGACGATCTTTGCCGCGGTTAGGCCGCACCCTCAAGCCGCCACCCACTCTGGAACGGGCGGCTTGCCCGGTAGGCGGCCGGGTTCTCCCGCCGCCACGACGGCCTGCTGGTGAGTCCAGCGCAGGACTGCCAGCGACCCGTCGCCGCGCTCCGCCAAGGCGGTGCAACTCTCGATCCAGTCACCGTCGTTGCAGTACAACACGCCGTGAAGATCGCGAAAACCGGCGTGGTGGATATGCCCGCAAATCACGCCGTCCAGATTCCGCCGCGCCGCTTCGCGCGCCGCCGCCGCTTCGAAACGAGCGATATAGGCGGCTGCCCGGCCGATGCGTTGCTTGAGGAAATTGGCCAGCGACCAGTAAGGGTGGTTCCAGCGCCGCCGCCAGCGGTTGTACCAGCGGTTTACGAGCAGCAACAGGTCATACGCCCAATCGCCCAGCCAATGCAGCAACGGCCCGCCGCAGCGCACCGCGCTGTCGCACTCATCGCCGTGGATCACCAGGAACCGCCGGCCGTCGGCGGTGACGTGAACGATCTCCGGGACGATTTCGATACCGGCGACGCACAGGCCCAGATAGTCACGCGCCACCTCGTCGTGATTGCCCGGCACGTACCATACCCGGACACCGGCACGGGCCTTGGCGACAATCGCTTTCAGCACCTCGCTGTGGGTGGCTGGCCAGCGGCCGCCCTTGCGCAGGCTCCAAAAGTCGATCAAATCGCCGATCACATACAGCTGCTCGCAGTGGCTCTGTTGCAAGAAATCCAGTAGAAATTCGGCCTTGCATTCCTTGAAACCGAGGTGAATATTGGAAATCCACAGCGTGCGAAAAGTGGTGGTTCCCATACGCTCAACCGCCCCGTTTGCAACCGATGAAGCTGAAATAGCGCCAAACATTGCCGTAAGCGGGGCGAACATTTTGTGTGAGTGCCTCGCAGCGCTCGTTCAGAGATGGCAACAGATGCCCGTCCATGCGCACATGGTTAAAGCCCATCCAGCGGCGGAAGCCGGAAAAGCGCGTATCGTGAAAATCCACCACCGCCAGCAACCCGCCGGGCTGGAGATCGCTCAGCGCCGCGTCCAGTGCCTGCTGCCAACCGGGATCGATCATCGACAGGCAGTAGGAAAATACGATCAGGTCGAAGGGTTGGTCCGGTTGTAGCGGCTGGTCGTAGCGCCCCTGACGCAGCGTGATCCGGGCGGAACGCCGGTCCAGCTTGCGTCGCGCTTGGACCAGCATGTCGGTCGAGAGATCGAGACCGGTGATGGCGGCGTCGGGAAACCGCCGGCGCAGACGGAGCAGGTTGCTGCCGGTGCCGCAACCGATTTCCAAGATGCTGGCCGGTTGGCAGCGTCCGGTGATCGCACGGATCAAGGCGGATCGCCCGAACAGGAAACTCCAGCGGGTGGCGTCGTACAACCGGGCGTGCCAACGGTAATAATCGGCCAAAGCGGCGGCGTTATCCGCCCTTCGGCTCAGATCAACCACGGTGTCGGTCGAGCCGTTCATGCCACCTCCTGTCTCTTATACACATCTCCGAGCCCACGAGACCGTACTAGATCTCGTATGCCGTCTTCTGCTTGAAAAAAAAAAAGAGGCACATAAGCACTAGCACTTC
>DPWB01000181.1 GCA_003527885.1 Candidatus Competibacteraceae bacterium | reverse complement strand
CGCCGAAGCCGCCAGCGCGGTCGGTGTCGAAACCTTCGTGCTGGTGTCCAGCGACAAGGCGGTACGGCCCACCAACGTGATGGGCGCCACCAAGCGGCTAGCGGAGTTGATTTTGCAAGGGCTGGCGGGCGAGGGGAGCGCGACCCGGTTTTGCATGGTGCGTTTCGGCAACGTGCTGGATTCGTCCGGGTCGGTGGTGCCGCTGTTTCGCGAGCAGATTCGCAAGGGTGGGCCGGTGACCGTGACTCATCCCGAAGTCGAACGCTATTTCATGACCATTCCCGAAGCGGCCCAGCTGGTGATCCAGGCCAGCGCCATGGCCAAGGGCGGCGATTTGTTCTTGCTCGACATGGGGGAATCCGTGCGGATTTTTGATCTGGCGCGGCGGATGATCCGCTTGTCGGGGTTGGAAATCCGGGACGAGCACCACGCCGATGGCGATATCGAGATCCGGTTCACCGGCTTGCGCAGCGGCGAAAAACTGCGTGAGGAACTGCTGATCGGCGCCGACGATCTGCCGACGGCGCACCCGATGATCCGCCGTGCCCGCGAGGGGTGCCCGTCCTGGTCCGACATCCGGGACTGCCTGAAGCGGCTGGATGCCGCCGCGCAAGCCTTCGATTATCCGGCCGTGCGGGCGATCTTGCGGGAAGCGGTGGCGGAATATCAGCCCGAGAACGGGATCGAGGACTGGTTATGGCGAACCGAAACCCGGCAAACCATCGAGAAACTGGTCGATTAGGTGGTGCTGTCCGCGGAACCCGGGTTCGGATCGGGCCAGATGACGGCGGTTTTGACCTGGTTGCCGGCGGTTTCGATGATTTCGGTCGGATGGCCCGCCAAGCTGAGCTGCGTCCCCGGTTCGGGGATCGCTTCCAAATGCTCCATGACCAGCCCGTTGACGGTGCGCGGGCCGTCGGTGGGCAGCGTCCAGTCCAGGGCGCGGTTCAGGCTGCGCAGGGCGGTGCGGCCGTCCACCACGTAGCCGCCGTCGCCACGCGGAATTAAACTGGGCTTGCCGAGCGTGGCGGGATCGGTGGTGAATTCGCCCACGATCTCCTCCAGGATGTCCTCCAGCGTCACCAGACCCAGCACATCGCCGTACTCGTCCACCACCAGACCGACGCGCCGGCGCAATTGTTGAAAATTGACCAACTGCTGGGTCAGCGTGGTGGTTTCCGGGATGAAGTACGGCTCCCGACACAAATTTTCCAGGTCGGCGCGGTCGAAATGCGGTTTCCGCGTCATCAGGTTCAGCACGTTGCGCAGATGCAAAAAGCCGACGATCTGATCCATGCTTTCGCGATAAACCACCAGGCGCGTGTACGGGCTGCGCTTGAGTTGAGCGACGATCTGTGCCCAGTCATCCGCCAGATCGAGACCGGCTATTTCATTGCGCGGCACCATGATGTCATCGACGGTGATCTCCTCCAGCTCCAGGATGCTGAGCAGCATCGCGCGGTGCCGTTTGGGGATCATCGCCCCGGCTTCGAGCACCACGGCGCGTAACTCATCGGGGCTGAGCGAAGGCTGGCTCGCGGTCTGGACGGTCGCCCGGAACAGGCCTAACAGGCCGTTTGCCACCGCGTTGGTCAACCAGATCAGCGGATGCAAGGCCTTGAGCAGCGGGCTTAATACGCTGGCGGCGGGGAAGGCGATGCGTTCGGGGTACAAGGCCGCCAGGGTCTTAGGAACGACTTCCGCAAATACCAGTACGGCGACGGTCATGATCGCGGTGGAGACCACGATGCCGGTCTCGCCCAGAAAGTGAACGGCGACCACGGTGGCCAGGGAGGCGGCCAACATATTGAATAAAGTGTTACCCAACAAAATGAGGCCGATTAGCCGATCCGGGCGTTCCAGCAGCTCGTTGGTGCGTTGTGCGGCTTTGTCCCCGGATTTGGCGCGGTGGCGCAAGCGGTAGCGGTTGAGCGTCATCAGGCCGGTTTCGGAGCCGGAGAAAAAAGCCGAACAGCCGAGCAGCAGCACCAAAACGACGCACAAAGCGCCTATAGGCATGTCGTCCAATCGGGAGAACCTCGTTCAGGGTGACCAATGGTTTTTTAAGGTTGCTGGCGCGGGCTGTCAAGGCATGTCTTGGAGCAACGCCCGAAAGTCCGGCGCCGAACCGGCTGGCACGCGCTCAATAGCGCCGCAAGATCAGCTCCAGCACCAGCTTGCTGCCGAAAAAGGCCAACACCAGAAAGCCGAAACCGCTCAAGGTCCAACGGATGGCGGTCTGGCCGCGCCAGCCGAAGCGCCAGCGGCCCCACAGCAACACCCCGAACACGCCCCAGGCGATCAGGGAAAGCAGGGTCTTGTGCGCCACATGTTGGGCGAACAGGTCTTCGAGAAAGAAAAAACCGCTGACCAACGTGACGCTCAACAGGATAAAGCCGGCGGTGATGAGCTGGAACAAGAGGCTTTCCATCGCGGTCAGCGGCGGAATCCCGCGCAGGAAACCGCCGGGCTGGCGGTGTCGCAGCCGGTGGTCCTGGACGGCCAGCAGGATCGACTGCACCGCCGCCAGCGAGAGCAGCGAATACGCCAGAATCGCGATGAAAATGTGCAGCTCCAGCGGCCACCGACCGGGATCGGCGACGATGCGCTGGCCGGGGAACCACAAGCCGAGCACCAGCGTCAGCGCGCCGACCGGCAAGGCGATGATGCCCAGATTTTCCACGGGGCGAACCGTGGCGACCGCCAGCAACAGCAGATCGATCAGCCAGCCGGTGAGCGACAGCGCGTTGAAGAAGCCCAGATTGAGGCCGGCGGGTTCGAAGACGGTTTGCGCTAGAATACTGGCGTGCAACAACACCGCGCCCCAACCGAGCGCCAGAGGGCCGCCCGCGGACGCTGCGGCGGCTCCCGCGTTCGCCAGCCGCACGGCCAGCCAAGCGCCGGCCAAGAGATAGAGCAGGGCGGCCAAGCCGCCGATGATCGCGTTCATACTGTGGGCCGCGATGGATAAGTCACGGCGCCATGATGGCATGAAATGGCAAGGCCTTGAAGCGCGCTGGCATCCACGGTGTGCGCCGGGCCGGCCAATTCCCCTATAATCAAATCTTTCCGATAGTACCCAAGGTTGATCCCGCATGTTCGAAAATCTCAGCGAACGCCTGTTACGCACCGTCAAGAACCTGCGCGGCCAGGGCCGCCTGACCGAGGATAATATCAAGGACGCCTTGCGCGAGGTCCGCATGGCGCTGCTGGAAGCGGACGTGGCGCTGCCGGTGGTGCGGGAGTTCATCAACCGCGTGCGCGAACGGGCCATCGGCGAGGAAGTGTTATTGAGCCTGACCCCCGGTCAGGTCCTCATCAAGATCGTGCACGAGGAATTGATCGGCGTGATGGGCGAGGCCAACGCCGAACTGAACTTGCGCGTTCAGCCGCCGGCGGTGGTGCTGATGGCCGGACTGCAAGGTTCGGGCAAGACCACCAGTGTCGCCAAGCTGGCCCGCTGGCTGAAGGAGCGCCAACGCAAGAAGGTGCTGGTGGTCAGTTGCGACGTGTACCGGCCCGCCGCCATCGAGCAGTTGCGCAAATTGGCCGGCGAGGTCGGCGCGGAATTCTTTCCCAGCCAATCGGAACAAGCGCCGGAAACCATCGCCCGGCAAGCGCTGGATTATGCCCGGCTTCACGCGGTGGAGGTGCTGATCGTCGATACCGCCGGCCGGCTGCA
>DPWB01000396.1 GCA_003527885.1 Candidatus Competibacteraceae bacterium | reverse complement strand
CATGGCGTTGATCATCGCCGAGAGGATCGCCATCGGGTGCGCGTTGGGCGGAAAGCCGGCGAAGTGGCTGCGCAGGCTTTCATGCATCATCTGGTTCATGGTCAGCCGCCGGCTGAAACGCTCCATTTCCTCTTCGGTGGGCAGCCGCCCCCAGATCACCAGCCACGCGGTTTCCACGAAGGTGCTGTGCTCGGCCAGTTGCTCGATGGGGATGCCGCGATAGCGCAAAATCCCCTTGTCGCCATCGATGTAGGTGACGGCGGATTTGCAGGAACCGGTGTTGCTGTAGCCGTCGTCCAGCGTGATGTGGCCGGTGCGGTCGCGCAGCGTGCTGATGTCGATGGACAGCTCGTTTTCAGTCCCCTCAACGACCGGAAAATCGTGCGATTTTCCATCCAGTTCGATGCGGCACGTATGGGTCATGGCGTGGGCTCCGTGGGTCTGTAGCTAGAGTGGGTGGTAAAGCGTGTTTTGAATCGCGGAGTCGTTCGCGAACGGCTGGCCGGATCGCGGCCGGTTGCTCCGGTGCGTCCGGTATTCGGTGGGAAGCCGGCGCTTGACGTCGATTATACAGGGCGGGTCGCGCTTGCAAACTCTATGGCTTGGCGATGTCGGTTTCCGGCGCGGCGCGGCGGTGCCGCCAGTATTCGACCACGCCCGGCATGAGCGATAAAATGATGATGGCCAGGATGACCAACGAAAAATTTTGTTTGACGAACGGCAGGTTGCCGAAGAAGTAGCCCCCGTACAGAAACGAGGCGGTCCAGAGCACGCCGCCGGCCACGTTGTACCCCTGAAACCGGCCGTAGCTCATGCCGCCAGCGCCGGCCACAAACGGCGCGAAGGTGCGCACGATCGGCACGAAGCGGGTAATGATGATGGTTTTGCCGCCGTGCCGTTCGAAAAACTGGTGGGTGCGATCCAGATAGGCTTGCTTGAGAATCCGGGCATCGGGTCGGAACACCTTTTCTCCCAGGTAGCGGCCGACCGCGTAATTGACCGTGTTGCCGGCGATGGCGGCAAACGCCATTAAAAGAAACAGAAAATGAATGTTCATCTCGCCGAGGGCGGCCAAGGCCCCCGCCGCGAACAGCAGCGAATCACCGGGCAAAAACGGGGTCACGACCAGCCCGGTCTCACAGAAAATGATCAAGAACAAAATCCCGTAAAGCCAGCTGCCGTACTGGCTGGCCAATTCGGCCAGATGGCGGTCGAGATGCAGAAAAAATGAAATCAGCTCCGAAACAAAATCCATTGTTGGGCACTCAGTTAATATTAGAATGGCGGGCGGGTGGATGCGCGCTAATAGCCGTGACCGGAGACCCTAACCGATTTTAATCCGCGCAGTTACACCAAGGCTCCACCGGGTCGGGATAGCGGTCGATGAGATAATCCCCGCGCCGCAACGCCGCTTCGGCCGAGGCCGGCCAGCGCAACAGTTCCACTTCCCAAGGCGCGACTTCGGTTCCGGCGGCGTCCGCCAGCACCGGTGCGCCGTTTGCGCGGGTTGGCCGCCCGTTCGGAGACCGGACCGTACGGCCGTCGCTGGCTACCACGCCGCCGGAAGGCGCGGTGGAGGTTGGGGTGATGGCGGGTCTCACGGTAAGGGTCTAATCTCATGTTGGTCCCGGTTGACACTATACCGGAAGCGGTTCGCGGCCGGCCATTTGAATTCCGCTAAGTTCCTGGGCGAGCGCCTATCCGGGCCGTGGGTTCGGGGCGAAGCAGCAGACCGTCAAGCCATCGAAAAAGGGAGGCTCAAACTGTGTTGGCTCATCGTGACCAAAACTTGTCGCGCGATCCGGTCGCGATCCGCTGGCGGCGCTGGCTGGCGGCCCTGGGCGTGGCCGCCGGGCTGGCGCTGGGGGCCGCCCCGGCGGTGGCCGGTTGGACGGCGGCGATCAAGCCGGACCCGCTCACCCGCCAGCCCCGCTGCCTGTTGTCCAGCGAACGCCAGGTTGTGGCCGACGGCTACGAGCAGACGCCGGTGTCCCTGGTGTTCAACGGGACCAGCCTGCTGGTGATCACCGAATCGGAACTGGATCCTTCCTTCTCCGACCTGCAACTGGTGGTGAACAACAACCCACCGCATCGCAGCGACAAGATCGCCCGCAAAATGGTCCTGGCGTTCGACCAGAACGTGCCGGAATTGCTCCGACAATTGCAGGAAGAGCGCCTGGCGACCGTGTACTTACGGTTTTGGCCGACCTGGCCGGCCACCCAATCGTACCCGGTCAACTTTAGCTTGATCGGCTTCAAAAAGGCGCACGACGCCTTCACGCAAGGCTGTCTGCCGGCGGCGGGCTCCAGCCCCGCGCCCGGCTGACCGCGATTTCGACCAACCAAGCCCGAGGAATTCGCCCATGGGTCTGCGCATGAAATTCAATCTGGTGTTGCTGCTGGCCTTCGTGATCGGCCTGGGGCTGGCGGCGTACCTGAGCGACCGCATCCTGAAACAAAACGCCCGCGAGGAAGTGGTGCAACACGCCCGCATCATGATGGAGAGCGCGCTGGGAGCCCGCACCTACACCGCCGAACAGATAAAACCGCTGCTGACCTTGCAGATGAAGCGGGCGTTCCGGCCCGAAACGGTGTCGGCCTACGCGGCAGGGCAAAGCTTCAAGGCGCTGCGCACCAAATTCCCCGAATACACCTACAAGGAGGCGGCGCTCAATCCGACCAACCCCAACGACCGGGCGACCGACTGGGAGGCGGACATCATCAACGAGTTCCGCAACAACGCCGAACACAAGGAGCTGGTGGTCGAGCGGGATACGCCGACCGGCCGGATGCTCAATCTGGCCCGGCCGCTGGGCATTTACGACGAGGGCTGTCTGAGCTGCCACGGCAAGGTCGAGGAAGCGCCCAAGACCATGACCGACATCTACGGCGTCAACAACGGTTTCGGCTGGAAGATGAAGGAGATCGTCGGCGCGCAGATCGTCACGGTGCCGATGGCCGTGCCGCTGGCGCGCGCCCAGAAAACCTTCACCACCTTCATGCTGCTGCTGGGTGGCGTCTTTCTGCTGCTGTTGATCTTGCTCAATATCTTGCTGCATTTCGTGGTGATCCAGCCGGTGGTGCGGATTGCGGATATCGCCAACGAGGTCAGCATGGGCAAGCCGGACGTGCCGGAATACGTGCGCCAGGGCAAGGATGAAATTTCCTCGCTGTCGCAGTCCTTCAACCGGATGCGGCTGAGCCTGGAGAACGCCATGAAGATGCTGGGCGAATAAAGGCATGGCTGACGACAGCGGCGACATCAGCAAGACCCGTCCGCCGCGCATCGGCCGCTATCGGCTGACCAAAACGCTCGGCCGCGGCGCCATGGGCGTGGTCTATCTGGGTTACGACGAGGCGATCGACCGTCAAGTCGCGATCAAGACCATCCACCGCACCCTGCTGGAGAGCGACGACGGGGCCGGCTGGCTGGAACGGTTCCGCCGCGAGGTCCGCGCCGCCGGCCGCTGCCTGCACCCCAACATCGTGACCGTGTTCGAGTACGGCGAGGAAAACGGTATTCCCTACATCGTCATGGAATACGTGCAGGGCCGCGAGCTGCGCGATTATCTCAAGGAGCGTCAGCCCCTGCCGCTGGCCAACGCCGTGGCGGTGGCGGTGCAAGTCCTGCACGCGCTCGATCACGCCCATAACTGCGGCGTGGTGCACCGGGACATCAAGCCCGGCAACATCATCCTGCTGGCCGGCGGCCAGCTCAAAGTCTCCGATTTCGGCATCGCCCGGATGGAAACCATCAGCGGGTTGACCCAACACGGCATGACGGTCGGCACGCCGGCGTACATGGCGCCGGAGCAGTTCAAGGGTCTGGAGGCCGACCGCCGGGCCGACCTGTATGCGGTCGGCGTGGTGCTCTTCGAAACCTTGACCGGCGTGCGACCCTTTGGGGGACGCGGCGCCAGCGATCTGATGTACAAGGTT
>DPWB01000289.1:9519-9740 GCA_003527885.1 Candidatus Competibacteraceae bacterium | reverse complement strand
GAAGAAAAATATAGAAAGATAGTTTTTTCAAAAAAAAGAAACCTTTTGTTTTTTTTGTTGTTTTTTTTTTTGAATATTTTTTTTTTTTTTCCCTGGGTCGCCTTGGTGTGGGTTTGGGCTTCGTTGGCGGTATCCAGAGCGTTACGAGCCATGGCCTTAGCCTCACTGGCATCGCTCTGAGCTTTTTGGACATCGCTGGTGCTGGCGCAGCCAACAGTCAA
>DPWB01000289.1:0-9170 GCA_003527885.1 Candidatus Competibacteraceae bacterium | reverse complement strand
TATCATTTACGCAAAGTCTAAAGTGCCACACACACACATTGTTGTCACGGCACAACCCATATTGTTCCAGCACAACAAAAGCAATTATACAACGGAAACTCAAACCGAAAACAATTTAAATCTCCAGCTTCAGCGAATTTCCACTCGCATCCCGATCTTGACCCACGGCCTGAGCGAATCGATCTGCGAATTATCCAAAGCCACGCAACCGCTGGTCCAATTGATGCCGGCTTGGTGGACGCCCGGATTGCCGCTTCCCACGCCGTGAATCCCGATCTGACCGCCCAGTGGCGTATCCTGGGGTGGCGTGTAGCCTTTTACCCAGGCGGCGCGAATCCGTTCGTAGGTCAGGGCGTCGATCCGGCGCTCCCGCAACGCGCGATTGGCGTAGTCGATATTGGGATAGTCGAGACCGATGAACCGTTTGAAGCGACTGTGGTCGTTGATCCAGCCCACGCGGAACACCCCTAGCGGCGTCTTGTTGTCACCGCGGTTAGATTTCACGCCGACCCCGCTGCTGCCAAAGGCAAGTTGCGAAAAGGTCTTTACCGGCTTGTTGCCCTGCATGATGACCAACGCATCCCGTTTGGTGTCCACCAGCAACCAAGGCTCCGCCGCGCCAGGACCAAACCCCTCTAGCGGCGCGGGAGGCCCTACTTCGTTAGAAGTACAGGCGCCGAGCACCCCGAGTAAAACACCGACCAAACCCATCCTCACACTCGAATACCACATACCGTCATGAGCCCTCTTTACCCACATTATTCAGCGACAACGTTATAAAATAACCCGTAAAACAGCGCAAAAATCCGGCGGCCCGCTCTGCGCCGGCCGCGCGGGCCGCCTGTGTTGTCCCACTGTTTGCTCCAAGCTTGCGCTAACCCTTCCAGCGCCCTTTCACCCGCTTGCGCCGGCGCTGACGCTCAGAACCGAGGTTCCAACTCCACTCGGCTCAACAAGGAATTGCCGATGAAGCAGTTTTCCTCGGCTTTGCGGTGCAACGCCCACACGGCCTCGGCGTCGGGTTTCGTTTCGCCGCCAAACACGACCTTGGGGCGCAGCGTCAAGCGCGCCACCATCAATTTTCCCTTGTCGTTCTTGCCCAGTTCGGCCACCGGGTTGTCCTCGTAGCTTTCCACCACCAGTTTCTTGAGCGCGGCGACCGTGAGAAAGGTCAGCATATGGCAGCTCGACAAGGCGGCGAGCAGAGCCTCCTCGGGATTGCTCTTGTTGGGATCGCCAGAATAGTCCGGCGCCGACGAACCTTGCACCGTCTGACCGCCACCGAGAGACCAAACATGGCCGCGATCGAAGGTCTTAAGGTCGAAATCCGGCGTCGCGCGCCGCCAAGCCAGAGCGATGGAAAAGTTTGACATCGGACAATCTCCCGCGAAATCGTCGCATTATCTTCAGCTAGAGATCGTGGGTCGTTTGAGACGAAACCGCCGCCTCAGCGCCCCACGTTGAAGGTCGTAACCGGCACCAATGAATTAGGCCGCACGGTGCCCTTGAAAACCGATTCTTGCCGGCCCCGGCTCAACCGTACCTGAAACGGCGTTTCCAGGAGTTGTTCTTCATCCTTACGTGGCATATAGCGCACCAAGATTTGGTAAGTGCCCGCTCCGGCCTTGCCCGCGGGCCAGAAGGCATTTTCCATCGGCCGGTCGTTCAGCTTGTCGCGCGCGGTGTTGGCGTCGACATCGAGCTTGCCGTCGCACTCGGTCGGCGCGCGAAAATCCAGTTGTTGGCCCGAGGGGCAACGCACCACCAAATCGAGGTCGCCACGGCTGTTCCACAGCAACGTCACCGTGATCTCGCCGCTGGCAGCCCCTGATTCGAACATGCGGCTGGCGAATTCCCGGCGCTCCTCGGCGGTCGGTTCGATTTTGACGGGAGGGTGCGCCGCCAGTTCTTTTTGCAAGGTTTCCACCACCGCCGGATTGCGTTGCTCGCTCAGCACCTGTTCCAGGCTTTTCTCGGACGCCGGCACCCGGCTCGGCGACGGGGCCGGGCCGGGCGCGGAGGAGGGCTGCGCGGCGCTCGACGACCGACTGCTCTCAGGCACCGGCGGCTGAGCGACAGCGGCCGTTTTCGCACCGTCCTCCGCCCGAGGTTGGACGTCCACCACCGGCGGAACTGAAGTTAGCGCGGATGGAGGCTCGCTCGCCGGCGGACCCGGCACTATGGAAGGCGAGGAGACAACCGCCGGCGGACCCGGCGGCATGGAGAATGAAGGGCCGCTCGTCGGCGGTGCCGGCGGTAGGGAGGCCGTCGCCGGTGGCGGTTCCCCGCGTTCGACGGGCGCTGAAACGGAAGATGGCCCGACCCGTTCGGCGTCACCGGTATGGGACGCTCTATTCCATAGCCAATAAGCCGCCAGCAACAGCAGCAGCAAGAGCGCCAACAAGACGAGCCAGATCGTGCGGGAGCTCATGAAACGATCGTTCAACAGCGCGGACAACGAGGAACCTGACGCCGCAGACGCTCCAGACACGATAGCGGGCGGTTCGCGCTCGATCGCCGGCGAAGCGGGCGCTGCCGCCGCCCGCTCGGCCTCGGTTGCGCGCTCGCGCCGCGCTCCTCCCGCCAAGCCAGCGTCGCCGGCCATCGGCGCAACCCCGACCGGTCCTCCAGAACCAGCGGGGTCGGAACCGGGAGCGGTCCAGGGTCCGTCGGCCATGAAGCCCCAACCGGTGAGCACCGGTTTATCCTCGACCAGAAAGATCTCGGCCGAGGGCGGCGCGTCGAGCACGGCGTTCAGAATAGTGCCCAGATGGACCCGCCGCGCATCGTCGGACGCCTCGTAGCGATCCGCCAGCTCACGACCCTGACGCAGCAGTTCGTCGACGCGAGCGAGCACCGCCTGACGCTGCTCGTCGGAAAGGTCGGCCAACGCGATGGCCGTTTGGTCGGGGTCGGTATCCGCGTACCAATCGATGCGGTTCTTGCCGCGATCCACCACCGGTTCGGCCAACAACCACGCGGCGTCCGGCCCCAGTTCAGCGGTGAGCACCGCCTGAATTTGCGGGTACAGCGCGTGTAAGGGTTGGCCGAACCCGCCAATTTCCCGCAAGCCGTCAAAAGTTCCGCTGCTCAGGCGTAAGTTTCTATTCATGAAGATTTTTCCAACTATCGCGGGAGGACCCGAAAGGCGCTCGGCCGTTACCGGGCGCCGGCCTCCGTCGGGCCTGTGGGGCCTGAGGCAACCGGTTCGGTAAACGCGATATCGAGCCCACCGCCGCCCAGTGTCAGTTCGACGCCCTTTTGCACGTTCTGCAAATAAAGCATCACCCCCTTCTGGTTGCGCAAGACGGCGCCCCCACCGCCCTGGCCCAGGGTAACAGCGCCTTCCAGCGCATAGTACCGGCCGGGAAAATCGGCCAGTTCGCGCAAACGGTAAACCTGACCGGCCGCATCCACCCGCGCGATACCCAAGGTTCCCACTTTGACACCCGACACCGAAAACCGATACTGGCGCTCCCGGAAGATCAGCTTGCCCTGACCTTTATTGACCCCGACCAACACACCGTAAGAGGTGCTGGAAAACTCCAACCGGGCATCCGGCCGGCCATCCTGCGCCTGCGCCACACCCGCCCCGACGGCGCAAACCACCAGCACAATCACCCGCGCGAATCGCATCGGCTCTCTCCAGTGACCGGCTCAAGCGGCCGGCGTCTCAGGCCGGGGCCAGCGGTGAAAGTTCAACAGCATCTTCTCCAACTGGCGGGTGAGATCCACCTCCTTCCCGCCGCCTTTAGCGCTGCGCGAACAGCCGTCCAACTGCCAGACCCCGACTTTATCATCCAGGTTGACCTCTTTCCATTTGGGGTGGCCGGTCTGGCGCAGTTGGCTGATATTGGACCGGATGGCCTGACCCAAGGTCGCCAACTGCTGGCAACGGCGGACGAAATACGGATTCTGTTTGCCGGAAAAATCGAAGCTCATCAGCACCGCCTTGACCGCGATGGTCGCCACCTCGCCGGGCAACCATTCGTAATCGGCTTGGCCGATCTTGGCGGGCTGGTATTCCTTGAGCAGGCGCGGGTCGTCCAACGGCACGAAATGCACGTTGGACAACATCGAGGCGAACTCGGGTTTGGTGATCAAATTGCCGACTTTGGTGAACAGGCTGACCGGTTTGCCGGCCACGTAGAACATGGCGTCGGCCTCGTTCTTGAGCACGGCGGTCACGCCTTGCAGAGGCGGCAGGTTCAAAAGCTCGGCCGGTTTCGCGCCGGTCAGCTGCAATAGATTGGTGGCGGTGAGCCAAGTTCCGCTGCCCTGCTCGCCCACCACCACACGCTTGCCCGACAAGTCGTTGACCGACTGAATCGACTTGTTGGCGAACAGGTGCACCTCCTCGTTGTAAAACGGGAAGATCAGCCGCAAACGGCTGGCGACCTGGCGCATTTCCGGGTTTTCGGACCGGCTGAGGAACCCCAGCACATCGGATTGCACGATGCCGAACGTGGCGTTTTCCTTGCTGTTGATGCGCTTGATGTTATCGATCGAACCCTGGGAATCCTTGACCAGAATGTCCAGCCCGACGGATTTGGCGATCCCGGCGATATCGTTGCCGAACTGGATGTAGGTTCCGGTCTTGGAGCCGGTCACCATGCCGAGCTGCCTGGCATCGCTCTCTTCGGCAAGAATCGGCGAAAGGTTGAACCAGCTAGTCAGCGCTAACAGGCCGACGATCAGCGATCGCTTCATAAAAGGCTCCCAAACAAAATAACAGGGTCTGGTTGGAGTTTTGCAAGCCGGAACCCACCGGGCTCACGTCTAGGGCGACTTGGGCGGGCGCAACCGCCGTTCCAGCTCCTGCTGGGTCGGATCGAACTGCGATTTCAGTTCGTCTTCCAGGCTGCGGCTGGAACCGGAGCGGGATTCAGAGCCCGGCGCGGGTTTCGTCGGCCGCTGGCGTTCCACCGGCGCGACCGGGATAACCGGACGCGGGACCGGCGCGACGGGCGGTGGTGGCGCGACCGGTACCGGTACGGGCGACGGCGGCGACGGCGCGACGGGCGGTGTTGAGGGGGCGGTGGTGCTAGTCGGCGGACGCGCGGTCGGCACCGGTTCCGGCGCGGGCTTGGGCTCCGGCGCGGGCCTGGGCTCCGGCGCGGGAATCGGTTCCGGCGCGGGCCTGGGCTCCGGCGCGGGTTTGAACGGCAAATTTGGTTGAGCATTGACCGGCACGGCCGGCGCGGGCGCTTGGCCCGAAACGCCGGTGGCATCCGACGCTTTTCTATCCCCCTGCTGGCCGAACCACCACCAACCCGCCGCCGCCAACGCCGCCAGCACCAAAAACCCCAACACTGCGCCCAACACCCCGGACCCGCCGCGCTGAGGAGGGGCGGTCGGACCGCTCCGCCCGGCTTCCGAAACCGACGGTTCGGATTCCAGTCGCGGACGTTCGGTCCGAACCTGAACTCCAGGTTCGCCCAGCGGCGACACCGGCTCCGCCCGCGAATGCTCGCCGACCGGCCGAGATATCCCGCTCCCCGTGGCCGGCGGCGCGAAGCGTCCCGGCGACTTACGGGTCGGTTCCTCGGCACTGCCGTCAACAGCCTCCAACGCTGGAGACACGGCTTGGGAACGCTCCGATCCGCTGGCGGACACCGGTGCTTTCGGTCGCCGCGCCGGCGGAGACGCCAGCCGCGTCCTGTCATCGTCCGCCGGTTCCAAGCCAGCGCCAAGATCGGGAATCGGTACGTCCGGGAGGGTTAACTCAGGGCTTTTTAGCTCCGGTATCGGCAGTGGTGGCGGTTGGGGCGCTGGCGCTGGGCGCGGGGGTTCCGGGCGCGGCGCGGGGGCGGGGTTGACGCGCGTGCCGCCGACCACCTTGCGTTCGGCGCTGGCGCTGCCTTCCTCAAGCTCCAATTGCAGCGGCCAGACGAACGTCACGGTGGCGGTTTCGGCCAAACCCTGCCCGCGCACCGCCAACTGGTAGGGCATGTTTTCCAGTTGAAACACCAGATCGGGATGGATGACGAACTTCAGGGTTTCGCCGCTGTACCACGCTTCCTCGGGTTGCAGCCAGCACTCCGCCCCCTGCCAACCCTCTGGCCCGAGATGATTGGTCCCGTAACCGTGACGGCTCAGGGCGAATTCAAACGTTTCCAGGCCGCGCGGCACGCCGTTGAGCGTCACGATGGCGTGCCCCAAAGGGCGGGCGGGATCTTCCGATACGCGAACCGCTAGCGCGGCCATCAACAGCCTCCGGCAATGAGTGATTGCGCTATCTTAGCCATTTTCGTCCATACCTGCCGTTTCGCTGGAAACGGGCGCGGCACACGGTGAAAGCGGCGCGCGGCCAACCGCCGAAATCCGCGTCAAGCCGCCACCCGCAAGCGCGCCAGCAAGTCCCCCAAGCGCCGGTTGGCGGCGAGATCCACGTCCCGGCCGTCGCGGCTGCGGGCGTTGCGCTCCACCAGATCGAGAAAGGCCTTAATCCAGTCGGTATAGTAGTCTTGATCGTAAGTGGACTGCTGTTCGCTCAGCTGCGGGCCGCCGCGCGGCACCGGCCGCAGCGGGAATACCGGCCGGGGGCCGCTTTCCAGGGCCAGTTGCGGTCGCTGCTCCAGCGCCAGCGCATCATAGCCCAAATAATCCACGTAACCGTTCAGCAGGTTGGCGGTCAGTCGGGCCGGCAGCGCCACGATCTGTTCGAACTTCATGCGAAACCCGGTCACTTGCCGCACCAGTCGCTCGATCCGTTCCTCCAGCTTCAGCCGCTGCGCGCCGTCGATCAGCTCCTTGACGAATTCGGCCATGTTGGGTTCCGGCACCCGGTAGTAGTCGCACAGCGGCTTGTTGCCGCTCAAGTCCTGCAAGTCGCGCATCCACTCCGCCACCGCTTCGCGGGCGAACAAACTGGCATCGTCCTTGCGGGTCGTCTCGGCCGGCCCGTCGGCGGGCGCGCTCAGACCGAGCACGGCCTTCATCTTGCCGGTGTCCACCGCCGTACCGATAGTCGGCGCGCCGATAGCCTGTTGTTCATCCGGCAGCCGGGTTTCGATCCGGTAATAAATCCCTTCCAGCTCGTCGCCGTCGGCTTGTAACGCGCGCAACAGCTCGCCGAAGCGCTGTTCGCCGGCGCAGTCGATCAGCTTGCCGGCGACCTGCTGCGCCGCCGTCCGCCGCTTCTCCAGTTCCTGTTCCGGGTTGTCGCTGACGTAATAATGCCCCATCCGTTCGAGCATCTGCTCGCGCAATCGCGCCACTTGTCCCGCCAGTTGGTTGCGCTTGAGTTCGGGGTTGCACAGCGGGCGCAGCTGTTCGGCCAGATAGCCGATCCCGCCGTCGTTGAGGGCAAATCCCGCTTCCCACGCCCGTTCGGGATCCTGAAAATGGGCGCTGGCGGCGGTGTCTTTCAGGAACGCTTCCTTGAAGGCGGCGATCCGCTTGCGCTCGCCGGGCCGCACGCCGAGCTCGCGGCCTTCCTCGTCGTAGTCGAAGATGTTCTTGGCCTTGAAATTGGGGTTGCGCAGCCAGAAGGTATTGCGGAACACCCCCCGGCTATCCCACTGGCGCGGCCACTCGTGCTGTTTGCCGAAGAAGTTGAGCAAGGAGCTTTCCAGGCGGGTGATCCAGCGGCTCTCCGGCGAGCGTTCGCCGGCTTTTTCCTCGAATTCCATATCGAATTTGGTCAGTACCAGGAATAACGCGGTCGGCTGTTGCGAGCGTTGCTCCGGGGTGGCGCCGTGGGTGCTGGCGATCCAGTCGTAAACCATTTCCGGCAGGGTTTTGACTTCCTGATTGCTGGGGCCGATGCACAGCAACATACTGGTCAATTCCTGTTCGGCGCAGTAGCGTTCGAACAAATAAGCCACTTTGCCGCGTAAAAACAGGCTCTGCAAGGCGTCTGGGCCTTGCAGGAACTCCGGCAACTCCTTGATCTGCTCGCGGGAACGCGCGCCGGGGAAATCCAGCAGGTCGGTGTGCTGGAAGAAGTCCCAGGGCTGCTCGCTGATGACGATGCGCAGTTCGGCGATCAGCGCCGTCACTTCGTTGCGCGGCAAGGTCACCCGCGCGCCATCGCCGCCGATCAGCGTCAGGGTTTGGCCGCCGCCGGTTCCCAGGCCCTTCAGCGTCTGCACGTCGATGATGCTCTGCTCGCGCGGCAGCAGCGCTTCCAGGCCGGCGCAGGCGTCGCCGGCGAAATTCAAGCCTCGCAAGCCCGCGTACAGGCGCGCGTAAAGCTGGCTGAAGGCGTCCACCCCGCCCCAGATGACGCCGAACAGCTGGGCGCGCTCCGGGATCGCCAGCCGGGGCGCCAGTTGCGCCGCCTGCTCCCAATAGCCGTGACGCAGCAGGCGCACCCGCTCCTGCCCTTTGAAATAGCGCTCGAAATACGCCTGCAAATCGTAGACATCATCGGCGGTGAGCGGATCGACCGGCCGGGCTTGCGCCGCCGGCGCCAGTTTGCTCAGAAACTCGTCCAACTGAAGCTGCGTGAGCGGTTCGTCCTCGCTGTGGTCGCAGTCGGCGTAATAGGTGTTACCGAGGATTTTGACCAGATCGGTTTGGGTCAGCAACCGCATTTGCACCGGCGCGGCAGGCGGCGCTCCAGAGCCCGGTTGCAGGGTGAAGCGGGTCACCAGCCCGGTGGACTCGCGGCCGCCTTCGGGGTTGATGTCGCGGATAAAATCGATCTTCTGGCCGGCGAATTCGGCCAGCAGCGGCGCGGTCCCCTTGCGGGCCAGCGCAGAAATCAGATAAGACTTGCCGGACTGGCTGGGGCCGAACACCCCGGCGCACATCGGCCGGCGCACCGCCTGCTCCAGGCGGCGGCCCTGCGCGGCGAAGCGGCGAAACTCCTTGACCAGCCCGGCTTTTTCTTGAGCGACCCGCCCGGAGTTCTCATCCAACCAAGTCAGAAATTCGGAGCCGACCTGCTCCAGGTTGCGGCAGGTCGCGCTGAGGGCGTCGGTGGCGGTCATGGCGGGTTCGCATCAGTGGCTTGCTTCATGCGCCGATTGTAGCGCAGCCGGCGGGGGCTGTCCGGACGGAAGCTTCAGCCAGCGCGCGACAAATTCTTCTTCCGGCAGCGGCGGGCTGAAGTTATAGCCCTGGCCCACCCGGCAGCCTTCCCGCAGCAAGAAGTTGACCTGCTCGACCGACTCCACGCCCTCGGCGACCACATTCAACCCCAGGCTGCCCGCCAAGGCGAT
>DPWB01000171.1 GCA_003527885.1 Candidatus Competibacteraceae bacterium | reverse complement strand
CGGTATTCTTTTTTCAGGCAGAAGACGGCATACGAGATCTAGNACGGTCTCGTGGGCTCGGAGATGTGTATAAGAGACAGGGCCCCGCGCCCGGGCGCGCGCCGGCCGCCGCGCCGCCGGCTCCCCAGCAGGCCGCTTGGTTCGCCATCGATTTGTAACATCCGCGGGAGATCGGCTCGATGAAAGGTGATGTCAAGGTTGTCGAATACCTGAATAAAGCGCTCAAAAACGAATTGGCCGCTGTCAATCAATACTTCCTTCACGCCCGGATGCTGGAAAGCTGGGGGTTCGCCAAGCTCGGCCGGCACGAATACGACGAATCCATCGACGAGATGAAACACGCCGACCGGCTGGTGCAACGCATCCTGCAACTGGAAGGGCTGCCCAACTTGCAGGATCTCGGCAAGCTGTTGATCGGCCAGGATGTCGAGGAGATGCTGCGCGGCGATCTGGGACTCGAACGCATCGCCCATCCGCTGTACCGGGAAGCCATCGCCTATTGCGAAAGCTGCGGCGATTATGTGACCCGCGATTTGCTGGCCGCCATCCTCGCCAGCGAGGAAGGGCACATCGGTTGGCTGGAAATGCAACTGGCTCTGATCGGACGCCTCGGCCTGCCCAACTACCTGCAATCACAAGTCTAGAAGATTGGGCCGCCGTCTTTATCCGCGGCCATCCTCCCGCGCTGCGGCTCCAGTCACCGGCGGTTTCGTGTTAGGATTCCACAAATAATTTATAGTTGCCGCGCCTTGCCCGGCGCGGCTTTGCCGGTGTGCGCCGTGGCGCGCACCGGGTACAGAACGAAAAACTCAGGGGAGTCGCCATGCTGATCTATAACCTGTTCCCGTTGTTGGCCGGTCCCTGCGGGTCGTGGAAACCCCATTTGGAACGCGCCGCCACAATGGGTTTCGACTGGATATTCGTCAATCCGGTTCAAAGGCCGGGCAGTTCGGGTAGCCTGTACTCCATCGCCGACTATTTTCAAGTCAACCCGCTATTGGTGGATCCGGCTTCCAAGCAAACAGGCGAGCAGCAGCTCCAGGCGGCATTGGCGGCGGCGGACCAGCTCGGCCTGAAGGCGATGGTGGACTTGGTCATCAACCACTGTGCGTTCGACTCCGAGCTGACACGCCAGCACCGGGACTGGTTCGTCCGGGAAAACGGCGAACTCGCTCATCCCTTTTGCGAAGAGAACGGCCACAAAGTGGTTTGGGGCGACTTGGTGCGCTTCGACCATCAGCACACCTCCGACCCCGAGGGGCTCTACCGCTATTTTTACAAAATCGTCGAATACTTGCTGGGGTTGGGCTTCAAGGGGTTCCGCTGCGATGCCGCCTATCAGGTTCCGGGCTCCCTGTGGAGCCGCTTGATGCGCGACATCCGGCAAAAATACCCGAACACGGTGTTCGCGGCCGAAACGCTGGGCTGCACCGCCGACCAGACCAAACAGACCGCCCAGGCCGGCTTCGATTATGTGTTCAACAGTTCCAAATGGTGGGATTTCCATGGGGTCTGGTTGATGGAACAGTATCAGCTGGTGCGCGAAATCGCCCCGTCCATCAGTTTCCCCGAAAGTCACGATACCGACCGGTTGTTTCAAGAAGTCGACGGCAACATCGCGGCGATCAAGCAACGCTACCTGTTTTCCGCGTTCTTCTCGGCCGGCGTGATGATTCCGATGGGTTTCGAATACGGCTTCCGGCGCCGCCTGCACGTGGTCGAGACCCGGCCGGATCAGTGGGAGCAGCCCAACGTCGATCTGTGCGGCTTCGTCGCCGCCGTCAACGCCGTCAAACGCCGGTATCCGATCTTCCAGGAAGAGTGCCCGACCAGCGTGCTGTCGCATCAGAACCCCAATATCCTGATCCTGTGGAAAGCCTCCGCCCGGACCCATGAGGAGGCGTTGCTCATCCTCAACAAGGATCCCTGGAACCACCAATACTTCCACGCCGAAAATCTGGGCGCCTACATTCAGGCGGGCGCGCCGCTCGTGGACGTGTCTCCCGAATATCCCCTGGAGTATATCCCGCGGCCGTTTTCCTACGATCTGCGGCCCGGTCAGGCGTTCGTTCTGGTGACCAGTCGCGACCATATTCCCCGTTAGGTCGGACGGTCGCGGTTTGCGCCTTGGGCCTGAGGTGTCCCGAAGCTGCCCGATCCAGATCCGGAATTTGAAATTAAGGATGGCCGTTTATGTACATTGTGCAGATTGCTCCCGAATGCGCCCCGGTGGCCAAAGTCGGCGGGTTGGGCGACGTCGTGTTCGGGCTGAGCCGGGAGCTGGAAATTCGCGGCAACGAGGTCCACATCATCTTGCCGAAATACGATTGTATGCGTTACGACCACATTTGGGGGCTCCAGATCAGCACGCCCGATCTTTGGGTGCCTTGGTACAACGGCGCCGTCCATTGCTCGGTCTGGTTCGGCTTCGTGCACGGCCGCAAGTGTTTTTTCATCGAGCCTCACTCGCAGGACAACTTTTTCAGTCGCGGCCATTATTACGGCTTTTCGGACGATGTCAGCCGGTTCGCCTTCTTCAGCAAGGCGGCCCTGGAATTCCTGCTCAAGGACAATCGCCGGCCGGATATCATCCACTGTCACGACTGGCAAACCGGATTGGTGCCCGTGCTGCTATACGAACAGTACGCCCATGCCGGCCTGCACGCGCAGCGGGTCTGCTACACCATCCACAACTTCAAGCATCAGGGGTTGACCGGCGAATACGTGTTGTGGGCCACCGGCCTGACCAACATTTCGCAGTATTTCAATTTCGACCGCCTGCGGGACAACTTCAACCACGGCGCGGTCAACCTGATGAAGGGCGGCATCGTCTATTCCAATTTCGTCACCACCGTATCGCCGACCCATGCCCAGGAGGCCCGCTTCACCGATCAGGGTAGCGGGCTCAACCATACCTTGGAGGTGCATCACGGCAAGTTCGGCGGCGTGCTGAACGGCATCGATTACGATGTCTGGAACCCGGAAGTCGATCCGCACATTCCCGCCCGCTACGGCCTTGACACCCTGGATCAGAAGTACGCCAATAAAGACGCCCTGCGCGATCGGTTGTGGTTGCGCAAGGAGTTCAAGCCTGTCTCTTATACACATCTGA
>DPWB01000397.1:5247-12340 GCA_003527885.1 Candidatus Competibacteraceae bacterium | reverse complement strand
AGATGTGTATAAGAGACAGCTGAACTCTCGACCATCGCGATAATCCTGTTCCGGGACTTCCGGCCCCCAAGCGGCCAGCCGCTCCAGAATGGTCCCTTCGCGCGTGTCCCGATAGCGCTCTAGCAGCGCCGCGGTGCTGAGTTGGGGGTTGGCGCGCAACAGGGCGAGTAACTCCGCCAGTAGCTTCGTTCCCAATTCGCCGTCGTCTTGCAGCGCGAAATTGTGTTCGGGTGGCTCTTGCGCCAGTTCCGGCTTGTAGAGCAGTAACGCGATGGCTTTACGCAAAGGCGTTCGGGTCAAGCGGAGGCTGTGGTCCGCCGGGTTGCTGGAGGCTGAGGGGGGCGGGCGTAACCGGGTGTTGCTGATCTGTGCTTCCTGCCGCAAGCGCGCCTCCATAAGCTCGCGAAAAGTCCCGTCGGGCAGTTTCACCAGAAGCGGTCGGGCCAGCTCGGCCAAGCGGGCGCGGCCGGCCAGCGTATCGGGAGCGACTTGGGCGCGCAGTTCGGCAAACAGGTACTCCGCCAGCGGCGTGGCGTTTTGCAACCGCCGCTCGAACCCGGCGCGACCCTCGCCACGGACCAGAGAATCGGGATCTTCGCCTTCGGGCAGCAATAGAAAACCGACCTGTCGGCCATCGCGCAAGAAGGGCAAGCTCATCTCCAGCGCCCGCCACGCCGCCGTGCGGCCGGCGCGGTCGCCATCGAAACAGAACACCAGATCGCCGGTCACCCGGAACAGTCGCTCGATATGTTCGGCGCTGGTGGCGGTCCCTAACGTGGCGACGGCATGGGGAATATCGTGCTGGGCCAGCGCCACCACATCCATGTACCCTTCGACCACCAGCAGCTGTCGTAAGTGCGGGTTATGGGATCGGGCCTCGTAAAGGCCATAGAGTTCCGACCCTTTATGAAAAACTGGGGTTTCCGGGGAATTGAGGTATTTGGGGGTAGTGGCGCCATCCAGTGCCCGTCCGCCGAAAGCGATCACCCGGCCGCGGCGGTCGCGGATGGGGAAGATGATCCGGTCCCGAAAGCGGTCGCGCAAGCGACTGTGCTCGTCGCGGCTGGCCAAACCGGCGGCCAGCAGATCCTCGGCGGTCGCGCCGGCCCCGCGCAAGGCGTTGCTGAGGTTGTCCCAGCCAGGGGGCGCATAACCGATGCCGAAAGTGTTGGCGATCTGACCGGTCAGGCCGCGCTGGCGCAGGTAGTCGACCGCCCGTTGCCGCAACGGGTGCTCGCGCAACTGCTGGCGGTAAAAGCGTTCGGCTTGAGCCAAGCAATGCAACAACGGTTTGACCGAAGGCCCCTGTTCACCGCCTTGCAGCGGGGGCAGGTCCAGACCTGCCAGACGGGCCAGTTCTTCGATGGTATCGATAAAATCCAGTCGCTCGTAAGCCATCAGAAAGCCGATGGCGTTACCGTGCGCGCCGCAACCGAAGCAGTGATAAAACTGCTTGCGGGGGCTGACCGAGAACGACGGCGTTTTTTCGGCGTGAAACGGACAGCAGGCCATGAATTCGCGGCCCGCGCGCCGCAGCGGCACCCGGCTGTTGACGATCTCGACGAGATCGGTCCGGGCGAGCAGTCGATCGAGGAACTCCTGGGGTATGCGTCCAGCCATAGCCCAAAAGCCTAGTGGATAAACGGCCGGCCGTCAGCGGACGAGCGCAACAAAAGACCCGAAGTTTGTGATGGATTGAGACGGTCGGCCGTAGGTGGGAAGCGTCGGTTCAATCACCGAAGCGGGCCTTGACCCGCGCGCTGACCGCCGCCATGTCAGCCCGACCCTGCGCCTGATCCTTGATCAACGCCATGACTTTTCCCATGTCGCGCACCGACTGGGCGCCGGTGGCGGCGATGGCGTCGGCAACCAGCGCGTCGAGATCGGCCTCGGCGAGCGGCGCCGGCAGGTAGGATTGGATCAAGTCGATCTCGAAATTTTCCTGGGCGGCGAGATCGTCTCGGCCGGCATTTTGGAATTGAGCCGATGATTCCCGGCGTTGCTTGAGCATTTTTTCCAGCACGCCGAACACTTGGCTGTCGTTCAGTTCGATGCGTTCGTCCACTTCGCGTTGCTTGATGGCGGCCAGGATCAAGCGAATCGCGCCGAGGCGTTCCTTCTCCTTGGCCCGCATGGCGTTTTTCATATCGTCCTGAATACGATCTTTGAGGGACATGGCGAGAGGCTCGTGGCTGGCGGGGACGAACGGGCGGGCGTCAAAACATGCGGGTGCGGCGGGCGACTTCGCGGGAAAGCTTTTTCAGATGGCGCTTGACGGCGGCGGCGCGCTTGCGTTTGCGTTCCTGGGTCGGTTTCTCGTAAAACTCGCGGCGGCGGACCTCGGACAGCACGCCCGCTTTTTCACAGGAACGCTTGAAGCGGCGTAGAGCCACATCAAACGGCTCATTCTCTTTGACTTTCACGGAAGGCATTAACTCAGCACCTCATGCATAATCTTAAGTGGGTTTGGTAAATGTTGGACAATTGGAAAATGAAGAAGTGTAATCAAGCTTGTTGCCAAATGCAAAACCGGGACGCGGCATGTTGATTCTCGGCATCGAAACGTCCTGCGATGAAACCGGAGTAGCGCTTTACGACAGCGGGCGCGGCCTGTTGGCGCACGCCCTGCACAGCCAGGTCGACTTGCACGCCGAGTACGGCGGCGTGGTGCCGGAGCTGGCCTCGCGCGATCACGTCCGCAAGACTTTGCCGTTACTGCGCGAGATTTGCCAGCGGGCGGCGGTCGCGCCGGGCCGGATCGAAGGCGTGGCTTACACCCGCGGGCCGGGGTTGATCGGCGCGCTGCTGGTGGGCGCGGCCATCGGCCGCAGTCTGGCCTGGGCTTGGCGGGTGCCGGCCATCGGGGTGCATCACATGGAGGGCCATCTGCTCGCGCCGATGCTGGAGCCGGAGCCACCGGCTTTCCCGTTCGTGGCGCTGCTGGTATCGGGCGGGCATAGCCTGTTGGTCGATGTAGGAGGCGTCGGCCGGTATCGGATCCTGGGCGAATCGGTGGACGATGCCGCCGGCGAAGCCTTCGACAAGACCGCCAAGCTGTTGGGCTTGCCGTACCCCGGCGGGCCGGCGCTGGCGGAGCTGGCCGAACGGGGCGATCCCCGGCGCTTCACGTTTCCCCGGCCGATGACCGACCGACCCGGTTGCGATTTCAGTTTTAGCGGCTTGAAAACGGCGGCCATCAACACGTGGCGAGCGCTGGAGCCGACCCCGGAAAACCGGGCCGACGTGGCGCGGGCTTTCGAGGATGCCGTGGTGGAAACCCTGGCGATCAAATGCCGCCGGGCGCTGAAAGCGACTCGCTTGCGGCGCTTGGTGGTGGCCGGCGGGGTAGGCGCCAACCGGCGCTTGCGGGAGCGGCTGCGGGAATTGACCGCCGAACTGGGCGGGCAGGTTTATTATCCCCGGCTGGAGTTTTGCACCGACAACGGGGCCATGATCGCTTATGCCGGCTGGCGGCGGCTGGCGGCCGGCCAGCACGAGGCGACCTCGATAGAGGTCATGCCGCGTTGGCCGCTGGATAGTTTGGCGGCGGTGGACTGAGCGCCAATCGGTTTCGGGCCGTCTCGAACGGTTCCTCAACTTTCAATCAAGGCCCGCAATTCATCGGTCCGACGCTCCAACAAGGCCGCGTCGCCGCGCGTTTCGACGTTCAGCCGCAGCAGCGGTTCGGTGTTGGAGCAACGCAGATTGAAGCGCCAGTCGGCAAATTCCAGGCTGACGCCGTCGGTTTCGTCCAGCAGCGGGTCCCGGTCGGCATAGGTCGAGAGGATGTCCCGGATTTTGGCCGGCGCGTCGGCGACCCGGAAATTGATCTCGCCGCTGCACGGAAACGCCCGCAGCCGCGCGTCCACCAGCGCCGCCAGCGGTCGGCCGGTACGGCAGAGCTGTTCGGTCACCAGCAACCACGGGATCATGCCGCTGTCGCAATAAGCGAAATCGCGAAAATAGTGGTGCGCGCTCATCTCGCCACCGTAAAGCGCGTCTTCCTGGCGCATCCGCTCCTTGATGAAAGCATGACCGGTCTTGCTCGATACCGGTACGCCGCCCGCTGCGGTCACCTGCTCGACGGTGTTCCAAGTCAAGCGCGGGTCGTGGATGATTTTCGCGCCCGGCCGTCGCGCCAGCAGCGTTTCCGCCAACAGGCCGACCAGATAATAGCCCTCGATAAAGCGGCCACCGGCGTCGAAGAAGAAACAGCGGTCGAAATCGCCGTCCCACGCCAAGCCCAAATCCGCGCCGTGCTCGCGTACCGCTTGCGCGGTGGCGTCCCGGCATTCCGGCAGCAGCGGATTGGGGATGCCGTGCGGGAACGTGCCGTCCGGTTCGTGATGGAGCTTGATGAACCGAAAGGGCAGATGAGGTTCCAGCGCGTCGATGATCGGTCCCGCCCCACCGTTGCCGGCATTGACCACGACGGTCAGCGGTTTGAGCGCGCGGGCGTCGATATAACCCAACAGGTGGGCGATGTAGTCGGTTTTGTCCGGTCGGTTGACCAGAGCGCCTTGCCGTTTGGAGGCCGGAAAATCCTTGCGGGCGGCCAGATCGCGGATAGTGGACAGACCGCTGTCGCCGCTGATCGGCTTGGCCTGTTCGCGCACCAGCTTCATCCCGTTGTAATCCATCGGATTGTGGCTGGCGGTCACCATGATGCCGCCGTCGAGCTGATGGTGAAACGCGGCGAAATAAATCTCCTCGGTGCCACACAAACCGATGTCCAGCACGCCCGCGCCGCCGTCCAGCAGCCCTTCGGCCACGGCCATGCTCAGCGCCGGACTGCTCAGGCGCACATCGTGGCCGATCGCCACCCGGCGCGGGCGCAACAAGGCGGCGTAGGCCCGGCCGATCCGATAGGCCAGCTCTTCGTTCAATTCATCGGGAATCCGCCCGCGGATATCGTACGCCTTGAAACACGCCAGCTCGGTGCTCATCGCTCTCTACGCCTCACGCCGCCGTTCTCAGGTTTCACCGTTGCCCCGGCCGTAGATGTCTTCGAAGCGGACGATATCGTCCTCTCCCAGATAGCTGCCGGACTGCACTTCGATGATTTCCAGGGCAATCTTGCCGGGGTTGGTCAGACGATGCGACACGCCGACCGGAATGTAGGTGGACTGATTTTCGGTTAACAGAAAGGACTCGTCGCCGCGATTGACGCGGGCGGTGCCGCTCACCACCACCCAGTGTTCGGCGCGGTGGTGGTGCATCTGAGAGGAGATGGAAGCGCCGGGCTTGACCATGATGCGCTTGACCTGAAAGCGCCGGTCGAAATCGACCGAATCGTAACAGCCCCAGGGACGGTAAACCTTGCGGTGGCTGCGGCCTTCCGGGCGCTGGCTGGCCTTGAGCCGGTCGACGACATCCTTGACTTCCTGGACGCGCTCCTTGTTGGCGACCAGGATCGCGTCGGCGGTTTCGACCACCACCAGATTGTCCACTCCGACCGTGGCGATCAACCGCGTGGCGGCGTCCACGTAGGTGTTGCGGCTGTCGACCGAAATCACGTCGCCGCGGGTGATGTTGCCGTCGCCGTCGCGTTCGCCGACTTCCCACAAGGCCGACCACGAGCCGACATCGTTCCAGCCGACCGCCAGCGGCATGACCAGCGCCTGATCGGTTTTTTCCATCACCGCGTAGTCGATGGAATCCTTCGGGCAAGCGCCGAAGGCCGCCCCATCCAACCACACGAAATCTTGTTCGGACCGGCTGGCGGTCAAGGACTCTTGGCAAGCCGTCAAAATGGCCGGGGCGAAGCGCTCCAGTTCCGCCAGGAGCGCGGAGGCGCGGAACAGGAACATACCGCTGTTCCAGGAATAGGTCTTCGAATCGACGTAGGTCTGGGCGGTGGCGAGATCGGGTTTTTCGACGAAGCGCTCGACCGCGCACACGCCGGCGTCGTCCAGCGGCGCGCCGGCCTTGATGTAGCCGTAACCGGTTTCCGGCCCGCTGGGTACGATGCCGAAGGTGATCAACCAGCCCGCTTCGGCGTGGAGGGCGGCTTTTGCCACCGCCGCGCGAAAGCCTTCGCTGTCGGCGATGACATGATCGGCCGGCAGGACCAGCAACAGCGGATCGGCGCCCTGTTGGCGGGCATAGAGGGCCGCCACCGCCACCGCCGGCGCGGTATTACGGCCAGCGGGCTCCAGAATCACCATCGCCGGATGGATGCCGACCGCGCGCAACTGCTCGGCGACCATGAAGCGGTGTTCCTGGTTGCACACCACCAGCGGCGCGGCCACGTCCGCCGCGCCGGCGATCCGCAGCGCGGTGTTTTGCAGCATGGTGTTTTCATCCACCAGCGGCAGAAACTGTTTGGGATAGGCTTCGCGCGACAGCGGCCACAGCCGGGTGCCGCTGCCCCCGGACAGGATGACGGGAACGATCATGCGGTTTCACCTCGACCGATGGCGTAATAAACGAAGCCCGCTTCGCGCAAGTAATCGGGATCGTAGAGATTGCGGCCGTCGAAAATCAGCGGTTGCTTGAGCTGTTGGCGGATGGCGTCGAAATCGGGGCTGCGGAACACGCTCCATTCGGTGACGATGACCAGGGCGTCCGCGCCGCTCAAAGCCTCCATCGGTTTGGCGCACAACCGAAAGTCGGGCCGCTCGCCGTAGAGGCGGCGGGCTTCGTTCATCGCGGCCGGGTCGTAGGCCCGCACCGTGCAACCTTCTCGCCAGAGCGCGTCGAGCAGGTTGCGGCTGGGCGCTTCGCGCATGTCGTCGGTGCCGGGTTTGAACGCCAGACCCCACAGCGCAAAGCTTCGCCCGCGCAGCCCGTTCTTGAAATGGCGCTGGATTTTGGTGAACAAGACATTCTTTTGTTGTTCGTTGACCGCTTCGACGGCCTGGAGCAGGGCGGCCTCGTAGCCGATCGAGCGGGCGGTGTGTTCGAGCGCCTTGACATCCTTGGGAAAGCAACTGCCGCCGTAACCCGCGCCCGGATAGATGAAGTGATAACCGATGCGCGGATCGGCGCCGATGCCGATCCGCACCTTTTCGACATCCGCGCCCAGCCGCTCGGCCAAATTGGCGATTTCGTTCATGAAGCTGATCTTGGTGGCCAGCATGGCGTTGGCGGC